>DXDV01000165.1 GCA_019115345.1 Candidatus Intestinimonas stercorigallinarum
CCCGTAAGGGTCGCTTAAGGCCGGTGTGTCTGTTTTGTAGGATTCAAGCGCTTGATTCAGACGCTCTTCAAGTTCCTGCTTTGTCAATTCTTTCACCCCCTTTCTACCATCCGCATTTTACCACGGGTGGCGGAAGGGGACAAGAAGAGTACTGGGGAACGAGATTATCTGTTCCTCTACACCATCATCATATCCCATTGAGGAGGGAAACACCATGCCGGAGGAATGCCGGAATATCTACAAAATCTGCCGCAAGGCCGCCGGGCTTACCCAGGAGGCGGCAGCGGAACGGCTGGGCATCAGTGTGGAGTCCATGCGGGCCTATGAGACTGGACAGCGGACACCGCCTGATGATGTGGTGGACCTCATGTCCATCCTGTACAACGCTCTGCATTTGATCGCATGGCATGCCCGTGAGAAAAACGCCATGTACAGCCGGGTGGTGCCGGAGATTCAGCCCCGGTCGGTGCTGGAAGCCAGCGCCAAGCTGACCAATCGCATCTACAAGTTTGCCGACTCTCACGCAGACCGGCGACTCATGGAGATCGCGGAGGACAACGTCATTGACGCCGATGAGCGCCCGCAGTTCGACGACATCCTGGACGAGCTCCAGGAGATCGTGGAGGCCGCCCTGGAGTTGCGGTGCGCCCGACAGGGCGAGTGAGGAGGGAAACAGAATGAAACGGAAATCTAACGCCCCCACAGATGAGGAGATCATGGAGCACGCCAATGTACCGGTATGGCTGGCGGCGTCGGCCATTGGCTGGTCGTCCTGCACGCTGGCATCGGCGCTCCAGCAGGGCCGGGTCCCTTTCGGGTTTGCGGTGCAGAACGATGATACCGGAACATGGGCCTATAACATCAATCCCGCCGGCCTGATCCGCTACCGCCATGGGGAGTTCCAGGCCATGGGCATGCGGGAGCTGAAGGAGATCTGGTCCGACATTGCCAACAGCATTGTGGATGCAAAACTGGAGTCCGCGCGGGTCATGGCGGCCGCCGTTACCGGGGCCGTGATGGGAATGGGGGGAGCGGGGCCATGAGCGAGCGGGACGTTATTGCCGAGATCAGGGCCGAGCGGGCCGCCAAAGAAGCCAAGCGGGCCGAGGACTGGCCCAAGGCGCTGGACAAGCTGCATATCACCTTTGAGGCCAGCCACGGAGGCGGGTACCCCAAGTGTCTGGTGGACCGGGCCACGGAGGGGGAGCGGCTGCGCTACCTGCGGGAGCTGGGCTTCCGGGTACGGCGGCATTTCCGTTTTGTCGAGACCGCCGATACCCGTGAGGAGCACTGGGTAGAGCTGTCCGGCGGGATCGTGTGTAGCCTGTCCAACGGCTGGGGTATCAACGAGGACCGTGCCGCCGCTGGGGCGGCGGGGATCAGGCGGAGCCGGCTCTTTCCCCCGGTAGGGCGCCTCGCCTCTGGGCGTCACCGTGACCCGCCGCGCCAGGAGCGGCACGGAATAAACAGAAGGAGGGATTCGCATGGACTACATGGATGCAGACTGGACCCCGGTGAGGGAAGACACCCGTAGGGAATCGGGGCGTTGCCCTGGAATCGTACTGAAAGCAGTCGTAGTGATGGCCGCTATGGCCGCCATTGCCGTGCTCACCGGAGCAGTGGTCTGCCTGAGGTAGGAGGGGCGATATGAAGGCTGTGCTGTCTCTGTTCTTTATCATCTTTGCCACAGTTTTTTCCATCGTATATTACATGATGAATCGGAGGTAACTATGAAGTATTTTGCATTTATCGCGGCTGTCGTCGTAGCTCTGGCGTGCGCCATCGGGGCCATTGTATCCTTGGAGATCGTTGAGACGGGGAATGTAGGCGTGGTCTACTCCACCAAAGGGGTGGAGGAAGAAACCATTTCTCAGGGCTGGCACTTTATGAGCCCGTTCCGGCATGTCAAGCAGTTCCCCATCTCCCAACAGCAGATCGTTTTTTCCGACGACCCCGCAGACTATAACGACGACGAGCACCCCGATTGGTCCATCGACGCCCCTGCCAATGGGGGTATGGTGAAAATCAATCTCACCGTCAACTACAATTTCATCCCGGACAGGGTGGTCGAGCTTTACCGCAAATTCAACGGCATGGATGGCTATACCATCGTTGAGTCCCGCGTCCAGAACAGCATCATTGCCTATGTCAAAGAAGTTACGCCGAAGTTTACCGTGATGGACATCTACTCGGACAAGAAGTCTGAGGTCAACGATGCCATCACCACCTACCTCAACGAAAGACTGACTGAGGAATATGGGATTAATGTCTCCAGCGCCCTGGTCATCGATGTGGAGCTGGACAACACCCTCATGGCCAAGGTACAGGCCAAGGAGCAGGCCAAGCAGGACGCAGAGATCGCGGAGCTGGAGCGCCAGACAGCCCAGGCCCAGGCGGAGACCGACCGTGTGATCGCGGAATCTGAGGCCGCTGTAAAGCTCATTGAAGCGGAGGCAGAGGCAGAGGCGAACCGCATCATTGCCGCGTCCATTACTCCTGAGCTCATCCAGATGAAAGAAGCCGAGGCCAGACTGGAGCATGGCTGGATCACTGTCCAGGGAGCGAACACAGTCGTAACGGAAGCAGGCGGTGCCGCATGATCGCCGAGCTTCAACGGTCCTGGCGGAAGATGACCCGGGCGGAGCGCCGCCGGGCCCTGCGCATCTTGCGGGAGAGCGCGGCCTTCCTGGCCTGCATCGTGGTGGCCGTCGGGCTGCCCGGCTGGGTCGAATACATCTTGTGAGGAGCGTGGTGGCATGGCAGAGCGACCGGCCTACTGGGCCGTCATTCCCGCCTCCGTCCGCTACGACCAGGACCTGCCCCCCAACGCCAAGCTGATCTACGGGGAGGTGACCGCTCTCTCGGACAAGCGTGGGTATTGCTATGCCCAGAACGGCTACTTTTCGGAGCTGTTCAGCTTGTCCGAGCGGAGCATCACCCGGCTCTTTGCGGTGCTGGTGGACCGGGGCTACCTGCGGGTGGACGTGATCCGGGACGAGCGCACCAACGAGGTGCTGGAGCGGCGGATCTATCCCATCTACGACCACGGGATATCAGAACCCCCTCCCGACAATTTTGTCAGGACCCCTCCCGACAATTCTGACGGGACCCCTCCCGACAAAAATGTCGGGGAGAATAATACAAGTATAGAATATATACCCCCTATAGTCCCCCAAGGGGGACAGCCCAAGAAGAAAAGAAATCCCAAGAGCGTGCCCGTCTGGAAGCCGGAGCGGTTCGAGGCCTTCTGGAAGTTCTACCCCCGCCACGAGGACCGGGTGAGCGCCGTCCGGGAGTGGGACAGGCTCAAGCCGGAGGACGGGCTTATCGACACCATCGCCCGGGCCCTCAAGCGGCAGGTCAGGAACAAGGACTGGGCGGTGCCCTACGCCTGCCGGTACCTCCGCAACCAGCGGTGGCTGGACGAGCTGCCCAAGGAAGGAGTCTCCGCCCCGGCCCGGCCCCAGGCCAGGCAGCTCACCGGCTGGCACACCGAGGTCATCGACGGAGAGGAGGTGCTGGTGGAGGATGAGTGAGTATCAAGTCCCCAGCAGCATGGCCGAGCAGAGCATACTCGGCGCCATCCTCATCACGGACCGGTGCCTCCCGGAGATCCAGCGGGAACTGCGGCCGGAGGATTTCCGACTGGAGGTCAACCGGATGCTCTACGAGGCCGTCCTGGCCCTGGAGCGGGCGGGCGGCAAGCTGGACCCGGTGACCATCCTGGACCAGGCACAGAGGATGGGGGCAAAGGTCTCCTCCCAATACCTGATGCAGCTCATGGAGATCACCCCCACCGCCGCCAATGTGGGGGAGTATGTCAAGATCGTGAAGAAGCACCGGCTGCGGGAGGCCTTGGGGGAGCACGCCGACCGCGTCCGGGCCGGCGTGGACGACCTGGAGGACCCCGACGTTATCCTGGCATCCTCCCAGCAGCGGCTGAATGACTTGGCCGCCCAGGGCAGCGCCGGCAAGCTGGTGAGTCCCAGCGACGGCATCCTGGCCTACTACCGGCAGCGGGAGACCATCGAGGCCGGAGACGCCAAGGGCTACGTCTGCACCGGCTACATGGCCCTGGACGAGCTGCTGGGGGGCGGGCTGCTCAACTCGGGGCTCTACCTGCTGGCCGCCCGGCCCGGCATGGGCAAGACCACCCTGGCCCTCAACATCGCCGACCGGGTGGCCCAGGCGGACCCGGTGCTCTTCGTCTCCCTGGAGATGGACACGGAGCAGCTCTCCGCCAAACGCATCTCCCGGGAGACCGGCATCCCCTCCCAAAAGCTGCTCATGCAGGCCCTCACCCAGGAGGAGGAGGACCGGGTGGCCGCCGCCTCCCGGAAGCTGGCCGGGCTGGCTCTCTGGTCCAATGCCGCCCCAACGGCGACGGTGGACGACATCGGCGCCCTGGCTCGAAGCATCGGAGGGCTGCGGCTCATCGTGGTGGACTACTTTGGCAAGATCCTGCCGCCGCCGGCGGCGAGACGGTATGGGCGAGTGGAATACACCACGGAGATCTCCGGGGACTTGAAAAACCTGGCCCGGGCGCTGCGCATCCCCATCCTGGCCCTGTGCCAGCTCAACCGGGAGGTGGAGGGCCGCCAGGACAAGCGCCCCCAGCTCTCCGACCTCCGGGACACCGGCGCTCTGGAACAAGACGCCGACGGTGTCATCTTCCTCTACCGGGAGGACTACTATGCGGCCAGAGAGTCGGTGGACCCCAACGTCCCGTCCGTCCTGGACGTGGACCTGGCCAAAAACCGCCACGGAGCCGTGGGCAGCTGCAAGCTGGCCTTCGCCCTGGCCACAAGTAAGATCGCCGGTATGTCCTACCGGCGCAAGCCCAAGGACGAGATCCCGGAGCAATTCCGGATCGGAGGGAACTATGGAAAATCGTAAAATGCAGCTGCTGGAGGCGGAGTACCGCCGCCATCTGTCCCTGATGCGGGCGGACCCCGCCCGGGAGCGGGAGCACCGGGAGGTGGCCGAGGCCATCCTCTGGGCCCTGGACAAGCTGAGGGAGGCGGCGGCCAAATGAACGTACTCTACACCTGCGAGATCTGCGGCGCCCGGTGCGTGGGCCATGTCAATGCCCGCTACTGCCCCGAGTGCCGGGGCGAGATCAAGAAGTCCACCCAGCTGGAGAGCAAGGCCAGGGCCGCCCGGAAGCGCCGCAAGGACCCGCCCGAGCGGAAGCCCACCCTGGGGCAGATCGCCGCCAAGGCCAGGAGCTTACATATGAGCTACGGCGAATTTGTCGCCAAGTACGGACTGTGATGGGAGAGCGGGAACTCATCGATGCCCTCCGCCGCCGGCTGGAGCAGCCGGGCAGCAGCATCACCTTGGGACGAGTTATGGTGAAGGAGATCATAGAGGCCCTCCTCCACCAACAGAGCATCATCCGGCGGCTCCGGGAGGAGCGCCGGGGGAAAGGAGAACACCATGGGAAAGACAAATGACCGCTGTCCCCTCCAGGGCGAGTGCGAAAAAAAGTGCGAATACATCCGCCGGGAACTGGACTGCCCTTACTATCATGTGAATGCAAGGCCAGGCTATGAGATCGACGATCAGGAGGACCTCCGCCGGGCAAAGTGGAAGGAGGCCGAGGAGGCGGAGTACGAGGCCAGGATGAGCCTGCCGCGGACCATCGAAACGGTCACCGGCGAGATCCTGGACCTGAAACGGGAGGCCGGGGAGGCCATCCTGGACATCGGCGCCCGGCTCATCGAGGCCAAGGGGATGCTCTCCCACGGGGAGTGGCTGCCCTGGCTCAATGAGCGGGTGGAGCTCTCCGAGCGGACGGCCCAGAAGTTCATGAAATTGGCCCGGGAGTGGTCAAATCCGAACACGTTGGCGGATTTAGGCGCATCCAAGGCCCTGATGCTCCTGGCCGTTCCGGCGGAGGAGCGGGACAGCTTTGTGGAGGAGCACAACGTCATCGACATGTCCGCCCGGCAGCTGGAGCAGGCCATCAAGGACCGGGATGAGGCCCGGAAGGCCGCCGAGACTGCCAAGGCCGACGCCGCAGCAGCGGAAGCCGCCCGGGCGAAGATGGAGGCCGACATGAAGGTGGTCAACTCCACCTTGGCGTCGGCCCGGGAAGAGAAGGAGCGGGCCGATCAGGAGGCCGCCCGCCTGGAGCGGGAGCTCACCGAGCTCAGGAGCCGCCCAGTGGACGTGGCGGTGGAGACGGCGGCGGACCCGGAGGCCATCGCCCAGGCCAGGGCGGAGGCCGTGGCCGAGATGCAGGCCAAGCTGGACAAGGCCAAGGCAGCCAAAGCCAAGGCCGACAAAAAGCGGAAGGAGGCCGAGGCCGCCCTGGAGCAGGCGCAGACCCAGCTGAAGGACGCCGAACAGGCCCGGAAAAATGCGGTGCTTTCCTCCGACGAGGATATGGCTACCTTCAAGGTGCTCTTCCAGCAGGCTCAAGAGCAGGCCAACAAAATGAGGGGCATTCTCCTCAAGCTGCGGAACCGCCCTGACAGCACCGCCGCACAGGGGGCGGAGAAGGCCATGAAAGCCCTGGCCGAGGCCATCGGGAGGTGCGCGGAATGAACACTTGGTATGAGCAGGCGGAGAAACGCCTGAAGGACGAGTATGACAAGGTCAAGGGCCAGAAGGAGGGCGCCATGAAAGCCGCCGTCCGGGACGCCCTCCTGGAGTTCTGCCGGCAGAACGAGGAGTTTGCCCAGGCGGTGGCCCAGGGAGGTTCCTTCCCCGACTGCATGGCCGCTGTGGCTAAGGGCGTGGGCAGCTCTCTCTCCGATCTGGAGGCCTACCGCCGGGCGGCGGCCTTCTACTTCGATGGAGCCAGGGTCAACTTCACCATGAGCATCCAACTGGAGCCGGCAGCGGCGGAGCCGCAGCAGACCGGCATCCTGCTGGACCTCTCCGACTTCTTCTGAGGGGGTGGGAAAGATGCAATCAGAGGTCCAGCGGGCCGTCTGGCTGGCCAAGCATGCGCCGCAGCTGCGGGCCGAAGATCTGGAGCGGATCAACGACATCTATCCGGCCTACCTGTTCCGGGTCCGGAAAACGGGAGAGGTCTGGACCACCTGCTGCGGGCATCACGTCCATGCCGATGAGACGAAGGGGGAGGCCTGGCGGGCCGTCATGGAGGCACCACACCACCGGGAGCCGGACCGCTGGGATGGGTACACCTGCCACATAGGCGCCATGAGTGCGCCGCCCACCAAGAAGCCTGAGCCGGTGGCCTGTCCCATCTGCGGGAAGTTAGCCAAGGTCAAGGAGCTTGGACGCACCGGAAAGCGGGACAACCTGTGCGCCTGGTATCGGGTGGTGGTGCTGCGGATGTGGCAAGGTGCGCTGTGGGTCCTGGCCTTTGAGACCAAAAAGGCTTATGGGGATGAGGAGCGGCTGACCGACCGCCCTGAGACGCGCCTTTTGCGGGTCTACCGCTTTATCCCAGGCCTGGCCGAAAAGGCCTACCGCCTTTTTGACGGATATCCCTGGACGGGCTATGTGTCCATAGACGCTCCGCCCACAAAGCTGCCGCTGCCGGTGACAGAGCCCTTTGGCTGGTGCTCCGCCGAGGGGATGGCCTACACAGTCATCAACCTGGAGGAGCTGCGGGAGAGCCCCTTCCGCTACTGCCAGGCAGAGACCTATTTTGACGGCGGAACAAAGCCGCCCCACACCACGGAGCTGCTCCGCTATCTGGCTCTCTGTACCCAGTGGCCCAGACAGACGGAGATGCTGGTGAAGCTGGGCCTTCAGAAAGCGGTCCATGACCTGATCGCCAACAAGAAGTGGAACCGGGACGCCTTCCGCTGGTCGGAGGCCGACCCGCAGAAGGCCTTTGACCTGAGCCGCACGGAGCTGCGGGACTTCCTGGCGCTGAAGACTTACGCCGATGTCAGGCTGGATATGGCGGCATGGTATAAGCGGCTCCGCAGGGCGGGCATGTCTGTCACCTTCGCCGACCTGGAGGAGCTGCGCAAGGAGGGCACACTCACCATGGGACGGCTGGTGGGGAAAATGGTCCGGTATCAGGTGACGCCGGGCCGTCTGCTCTCTTACGCCAGGAAGGAAAAGACCAGGAAGGGCCAGAAGCGCATGTCCATCAACACCCTGCTCACCGAGTGGGTGGACTACCTGGAGGACGCCGCGCTGCTGGGCTATGATCTGACCAACCCCATCTGGCTCATGCCCAAGGATCTCCATGCCAGGCACATGAGCACCACAGCGGCGGCCACCACCACCCGGGAGAAACAGACCTCGGAGCGATACCAAAAACGGCTGAAGAAGCTGGTCAGCCGGTACACCTTCAGCACCAAGCGGTGGCTGATCCGCCCACCCGTTTCCGCCGGCGAGATCACGGCGGAGGGAAAGGCCCTGCACCACTGCGTGGGCGGCTATGCCGAGCGACATGTCAAGGGGAGCACCACCATCCTGTTCCTGCGGGACCGGAAACGGCCCGGCAAGCCCCTGGTGACCATCGAGATGAAAGGAAATCAGATCGTGCAGATCCACGGCTATCAAAATGACATCGGCCAGGCCGTCAAGCCGATGGTCAGATATGCCGATATCCTGGACCCGTGGCTGGCTTGGCTGGCCGGCGGCAGCAAGCGCAACAAGGACGGCACCCCGAAGGTGCCTCGCCGGAAAGTGACGGGCGAAGAAGACCAGGCCAGGACGGCGTGAGGAGATGGCAAATGGGTGAGTTGAACGTGCTGGACGCCTACCGGAGGACCTGCCACAACTGCCTGTGGCATGACGACGCCCACGGAGCGTGCAAGCATCCGGGCGGCTGGGAGTGGGACAAACACTACACCCGCTGCATCACATTCGCCTGGCGGAATGGGAGGCCCGGCATAAAAAAGGAGACTGCCTATGATAACAGATAATGTTGGCTTCACGTCCACCATTGCCCCGCCGGGTGAGTGGGTGAGTGTGGAGGAGAGTCTGCCGGAGAATATGCCCACCCTCACCCCGCCGAACGAGCCGCTGACGTGCGGATTGGTAGACAGACACGGCGCGCCTCTGAGGGCTTTGGATACCGTAGCGGCTGACAAATTTTTTGTGTACGCAGTCCGATACGGGAGCCATAATGTCAACCCGGATAACTGCGCCCCGGCGTTCCAGGTCGGGTGGTACCTGGAAATTGTGTGGGCATATCCAGGATTTGAGGACAGTGTGGGGCGTACAGAGCCTTTGTATGACATCGATGGAGTAGCAGCCAGATACCCAGCCCATTGTGCGGATACAACAGACGGGATTGATAACCTAAAATTCGTGAAAGTTACCCGCCGCCCGCCGGAGGGAGAGGAGGACACCACATGCTGATCGTCACCATCCAGGTCAACGCGCCGCCGGGGGCGGCGGAGTGTGTGAAGGAGGTTTTGGGCATGGCCCTGGAGCAGCTGGGCGACGCCCGGGTGGTCTCCATTAAGGAGAAGCTGCCCGAGCAGCTGAAGCTGGACCTGGAATAGAGAAAAGCGCCGTCCATGGCGGGACGGCGCCTCCTCCTGCGTGGCCTTAAAACAGCCGCTTGACCTCCTCGGCCATGCGCTGGAGCTCCTCCAGCGTGGCGGGCTGGGGCTTGCGGGCGCGGATCTGCTCCCGGATGGGCGTGGGGAGCTGGGAGAAATAGGCCTGCATGACCGGGTCCTCTGCAAAGTTGGCATACCGGTCGTCCATACGATCACCTCCGACGGTAGCTTGCCCACGGGCGGCAAAGTTATCAGGGATAGACCTGAGTCTGACTTGGACACACAAAAGAGAACAGGGGCGGTGACCCTGCCCGTTCCCATTTCGGAAAGGAGCACATATATGAGCAGCGTATTGGTGGTGACAGTGCCCTCGGCGCTGGACGGCGACCTCTACCAGATGCGGGATTACGTCAGAGAGAGCCTGGAGCTGGGCGTCCTCATCGTGGGCAAGGGGGTCCAGTGGGAGCTGCTGGAGCTCCCGGAGCTGGGGGGCGTCCGGGTGCAGGACCCCGGGGGGACGGGACCGGACGGCCCTCCGGAGACGCCCGATGAGCCGGAGGGAGAGGTGGCCTTCACCGGATATGGGGCGAAGGAAAAACGGCGGATCTACGAGGCCCTTCGCCGGTACCGGGACCGCCACGGCCTGGGCTCCCTGGAGCCGCTGGCTGAGGCGGCAGGTCAGGACCTGACGGCGACGGCGCTCCGGGGGGCGCTGCTGGGGGAAAAGCTGCCCATGGAGACCTGGCGGGCCATCGGCTCCGCCCTGGACCGGCTGGACCCGGAGGGCTGAGATGGCGAAACGACTCAAGACCATCACCGCCGGGCGGCTGGTGTCCGGCGTCTGCTACACCGTGGCCACCGGCAGAGATACCGAGGCGGAGCGCACGGCCAAGCGCCGGATGTCCACCGAGGCCCAGGAGCGGATCAACCTTCGGCGGGCGTGGCAGAAGCTGGAGCTGCTTATCGCCGCCAACTTTGGTCCCGGCGACCTCCATGTGGTGCTCACCTACGACGACGAGCACCTGCCCGGGGACCGGCAGGCGGCGGTCCGGCTCCTCCGGAAGCTGCTGCGGCTCCTGCGTCGGCACCGGAAGGCCAGAGGGCAGGACCTCAAGTACATCTACATCACGGAGCAGCTCTCGGCGGAGGGTGGACGGCTCCACCACCATCTGCTCCTCAACGGCACCGGCGGGGACATCGAGGTCCTGCGGTCCCTGTGGACCTGCGGCCAGGTGGAGCTGGAGCGGCTGGACCTCTGGCAGGGCTACGAGGCCCTGGCCAAGTACCTCACCAAGGAGCCCAGAGAGGTGGGCCGGGCCGAGGTGGGCGCCCGGTCGTGGACGCCGTCCGTGGGGCTGGCCAAGCCCAAGACGGTGAGCGAGCCGGTGCCGGACAACGTGACCATCGCCGCGCCGGCCGGCGCCATCGTCCTGGACCGCCGGGAGGAGCACAATGAGTTCGGCGATTACCTCTATTTGAAGTATCTGCTGCCGAACAGGAGGGAGGAGAAGAAGGGGACAAGGCCACCGCGCAGACGGAAAAGGGAATAGCCCCGCGTCTTTTATCTGTCTGGAAACCGTCTGTAACAACCGGGAGGGAGGAATAGAATGCGCACGGAAGCGTTGAAAATGGACCGGAATTGTGGTAAACTGATCGTGAAGGACGGATATGTGATATGTCCATCCTGTAAGATGCGGACGAGCCAGGTGGTCCGGCCGGATACGAGGGCGACACGCCTCCAGATCTGGTGCCGACACTGCAAGGCGATCCACATTGTCGATATCGAAAGTGGCCAGTGCTTTTTTAGCCAGTGCCCGACATGACCCCAGTGCGGGGGAAAGGTCGGGCGCTGGCTTTTTGTTTTGCCCGGAGGTGATAGCCCGTGGCCATGAAGCCGCTCCGACCCTGCCGGCACCCCGGGTGTCCGGCGCTCACCCGCGAGGGTTACTGTCCCAAGCACAAGCCCAAGCAGGCCGAGCGCCGGGCCTCGGCGGAATACCACGGCTGGTACAACCTGCGCGTCTGGACCGACGACCTGCGGCCGGCCCAGCTCCTGCGGGAGCCCTGGTGCCGGGAGTGCGCCCGGCGGGGCGTCCGCACCCGGGCCACCGTGGTGGACCATGTCACACCCCACCGGGGAGATTGGCAGATGTTCATCGACCCGGCCAACCATCAGAGCCTGTGCAAGCGTTGCCATGACCAAAAGACGGCGCGGGAGCAGGCGGAAGAACGGAGAAAAAGAAACCGTTTTCGAGACCCCTGAGACAAAAAAGCGGCGGAACGCTCGGGCGCCCGCCCGCGCTCCCGCCGCGCCTGCGTGCGGGCGCGGCAAGCCGGAGGCTTGCCGGACCCTTCCCCCACCCTTGAAAAGTTTTGGGCGGAGGGGCAAAAGACCGCGCCCCGCCCTCCGTGTGAGAAATTTTCCCCATGGCCGGGTGAAAGGAGTGGATGCCATGCCAGGACCGAGACAGCCCACCGACCTGGTGAAGGCCAACGGGCGCAAACACCTGTCCCAGGCGGAGGAGGACGAGCGCCGGGACCGGGAGGTCCATGTGCCGCCTCCGGACAAGGCCCAGCCGCCCCGGTGGCTGCTGAAGAAGTTCCATCGGGAGTTCACGGAGATCGGAGAGATCCTCCGCCAGGCCGGACTCTACACAGAACTGGACCGGGATGTACTGGGACAGTTCCTGGTGGCCCGGGACCGCTGGCTCCGGGCGGACAAGCTGGCCTCGGCCGCCATCCGGGACAAGGATGAGAAGCTGGCCAAGGAGTGGACAGGAGTCCAGGCCTCCTACTTCAAGCAGTGCCGCCAGTGCGCCGAGGTCATGGGCCTGTCCATCTCCTCCCGCTGCCGGCTGGTAGTGCCGGAGGTCCTGGCCAACGCCGCCAAAGAGGTGGACGAGACCGACGAGTTCACCCGTGCCCTGAGGGCCAGGCAGGCCAGGGCCATGGGGGAGTAGCCCATGGCGATGCTGGACCGGGCGGCCGGGCAGTTCGTCTGCGACTTCGTGGAGCGCCTGCCCACCACCGGCACGGGGAAACCCTTCCAGCTCTACGACTGGCAGCGCGACGCCCTGATGGACTTCTACTCCACCCTAGAGCCAGACGGGGAGAGCGGGGAGCTGCTGCGGCAGTACCAGTATCTCTACCTGGAGATCCCCAAGAAGAACGGCAAGAGCGAGCTGGCCGCCGCCCTGGGGCTCTACCACCTGTTCGGAGACGGTGAGCTCAACGCCGAGGTCTACCTGTGCGCGGCGGACCGGGACAACGCCAGCATCGTGTTCCGGGCGGCGGTGTTCATGCTGGAGACCGCACCCTGGACGGCCAAGATGATCGCCCGGGGCGAGCTGAAGATCACCAAGTCCAAAAAGCAGATCGAATACCGGCAGCTGCGCCGGGCGGAGAACGGCGGCAAGCGCTGGGTGACCGTGGGCCTGATGGCGGTGCTGTCCGCCGAGGCATTCTCCAAGCACGGCTATAAGCCCAGCTGCGTCATCTTCGACGAGCTCCACGCCCAGCCCAACCGGGCCCTGTGGGACGTGATGACCGGCGCCGCCGGCGCTGCCCACGCACAGCCGGTGTGGATCGTGCTTACCACCGCCGGAGACGACCCGGACCGGAAGAGCATCGGCTGGGAGATCCACGAGCGGGCGGCAGCCATCCGGGACGCCCGGCAGCTGCGTCAGATCCTGGCCCAGGGCGGCGATCCCCGGCAGGTGCTCTCCCTGCGCCGGGCAGCCCCAGAGGAGCTGGAGCAGGCCCAGGAGGCCCTGCTGGCCCGGGACGAGTCCAACTGGCTGCCCATCCTCTACGGCCTCACCGCCCTCTACGGGGACGACCCGGAGGCCCTGGAGCAGGTGGATATCTGGGACGAGTCCCTGTGGCGTCTGTGCAACCCCTCCCTGGGGAAGCACCTGACCCTGCGGACCCTGCGGCTGGAGGCCCAGGCGGCCAAGCGGAGCCAGGCGGCGGAGAAGCTCTTCCGCTGGCTGCGGCTGAACCAGTGGATCAGCGTCAAGGCGGTGGGCTGGGTGCCTCTCACGCTGTACGACAAGACCCAGTTCAACCGCCCGGAGTGGGCAGGGCTGAACGTCGTTGCCCGGCGGCAGGCCGTCCGGGACTGGCTGCAGGGCAAGCAGTGCTACGGCGGGCTGGACCTCTCCAAGAGCACCGACCTTACCGCATTCGTGCTCCTCTTTCCGCCCCAGCCCGGGCTGGAAACCTGGGTGGCCCTCTTCTGGGCCTGGCGGCCGGAGGACGGGGTGGAGGAGGCTGAGCAGCGGGACCACGTCCCCTACCAGGACTGGGCCAGGGCAGGGTTCCTGGAGCTGTGCGAAGGGGACATCGTGGACTACAGCCGGGTGGAGGAGGTCATCCGGGAGGCGGCGGACGCCTTCGACCTCATCACCCTGGGTCTGGACCCGGCCATGTCCTGGACGCTGTCCCAGCGGCTCATGCAGGGAGGCATCGAGGTGCTGGAGATCTCCCAGACCATGCTGGGCATGTCTCCCGCCACCAAGAAGCTGGAGGTCCTCATCCGGGCCCACCAGATGCTCCACGAGCACAACACCTGCGCCCGGTGGAACTTCGGAAACGTCCGCTGTGCAGTGGACGGCAACGAGAACATGAAGCCCATAAAGGACCGCAGCACCGGCCGCATCGACATTACCGTGGCCTGGATCATCGCCATGGCCACGGCCATGGTCAAGGAGGCGGCCAAGCCGGATCTGGCGGCGGCCATGGAGCGGCCGGGCTTCAGCCTATAGGGTGTCCAAGTCGGACACGGAAGGAGGAGTCGGATGAAGCGGATCAGGAAGGCGCTGGGCCGCCGGGGCGCCGAGCTGGTGCTGGCGGCGGGGGCCGCAGCGGTGGCGGTGGGAGCGGGACTCATTTACCTGCCCGCCGGGCTCATCGCCGGCGGGGCCCTGGCCATGGCCGGGGCGGTGCTCAGCATCCTGGGAGGAGGTGAGGGCCGGTGAGCATGACCCAGGGCATCCGGGCGCTGGCCCGGTCCCCTACCGTCAGAAAGGCGGTGACGGCGGAGAGCCTGGTGGCCGCCGGCTATCCCGTGAGCGGCACCGAGGCAGGCGAGAGCCTGGCCCGGAAGCTCTCGGCGGTGGACCGGTGCATCGAGATCCTCAGCGACTCCATGGGCAAGCTGCCCTCCTACATCATGGACAGCAAGACCCGGCAGCGGGTGGACCTGCCCCTGCTGCGCCTCCTCAACGTGCGGCCCAACGAGGCCATGAGTCCCTTTGTGGCCAAGAAGGTGGTGGAGACCAGCCGCCTGGTCACCGGGAACGGCTACGAGTGGATCTTGCGGGACCCCCGCACCGGGCGCATCACGGAGCTGATCCCCGTGCCCGGGGAACTGGTGGAGCCCTGGCGGGACCAGAGCGGCCGGGTGTGGTACACAGTAACCCACCCCTGGACGGGGGAGCCCATGCGACTGCCCCAGGAGGACATCTGCCACTACAAGGCCGCCTCCCGGGACGGGCTGAAGGGCGTGGGGGTCCTCCGCCGGGCCAGCGAGGTCATCGCCTCCAGCCTGGCGGCCCAGCAGTATGAGCGCTCCTACTACGAAAACGGCGGCCAGCCCTCCGGCGTCCTCCGCACCGAGAGCGACCTGGGCGGCTACGCCAAGGACCCGAATGGGAAGCCGCTGAAACGGCCGGACGGCACCTGGATCACCCTGAAGGACCAGCTGCGGGGGGAGTGGGAGAAGATCCACGCCGGCCCCAGCAACAATCACCGGGTGGCCATCCTGGACTTCGGACTGGAATACAAGCCCCTGTCGGTGAGCAACCAGGACGCCCAGTTCATCGAGAGCAAAGAGGTCTCGGTCCGGGACATCGCCCGCTACTTCGGAGTGCCCCTCTACAAGCTCCAGGAAGGCAAACAGGCCTACGGCTCCAACGAGCAGAACGCCATCGAGTACGTGGTGGGCACCCTCCACCCCAACGTGACCCAGTACGAGGAGGAGCGGACCTGGAAGCTGCTGACCCAGAGCCAGGTGGACGCCGGGCTGGAGATCCGCATCAACATGATGGCCGAGCTCCGGGGCGACACCGCCGCCCGGAAGGACTGGTACAAGGCCATGAACGAGATCGGCGTGTTCTCCGTCAACGACATCGAGGAGCTGGAGGACCGGCCAGACGTGCCCGGTGGGGACGCCCGGAAGGCCTCCCTCAACTATGTGCCCCTGGAGGACTGGCCGGAGCTGAGCCGGAAACGAGCCGGGGCGCAGACCGCCCCGGGAGAGGAGACGTGAATGGAACAGATCATGAAAGCGGCCCGGCTCCTGAAGGCCGAGGCCACCGAGGAGGACCTGGCCCTCATCAGCGCCCAGGCCCTGCGGGCGCTGGCGGCGGAGGAGGTCTACACCTTCCGCCTGGCGGCCTGCAACAACCAGGTGGACCGGGACCTGGAGCGGTTCACCGAGCGCACGCTGGAGGCCCTGGCCAAGCTCTTTGTGGGGCGGCCGGTGCTGCTGGACCACAAGTGGAGTGCCGGCAGCCAGACTGCCCGGGTGTACGCCGCCGGGGTGGAGGAGATGCCCGGCGTGGAGGGCGGACAGCAGCTGGTGCTGCGGTGCTATATGCCCCGGCTCCAGGGCAATGGCGACACCATCGCCGCCATCGAGACGGGCCTCCTGCGGGAGTGCAGCGTGGGAGTGGCAGGGGAGCGGGCCGTCTGCTCCATCTGCGGTACGGACCGGGCAACCGCCTGGTGCGAGCACGTCAAGGGCTGCGAGTACGATGGCAAGCTCTGCTACATCGAGCTGGACGGCGCCACCGACGCCTATGAGGTGTCCATGCTGCCGGTGCCGGCCCAGCCGGCGGCCGGTGTAGTCAAACGCTACGGCGGGCCGGACGGCCCGGAAGATCCCCCTCCGGGCGGAGCGCCCGGTGCAGATAGCCAGGACTGGCAGGACGAGGCCCTGCTGGAGCTGGAGAAAAACAGATTTTGATGGAGGGAACACAATGAGACGCAAGCTGATCGACCTGAAGACCCAGCGCACCGCCGTTCTGGAGGGGGCCGAGGCCCTGCTGAAGGAGGGCAAGCGGGAGGAGTACCGCGCCGAGATGGCCAAGGTGGCCAAGATGAACGAGGAGATCAAGGACGTGGAGGATCTGGTCCGGGAGCAGGACCGGAAGTTCCTGGAGAAGGCCGCCGACCCCGCCGAGGAAAAGGACAAGGCGGAGGAGCGGGGCAATGAGCTCATGAAGGGCCACGAGGTGACCTTCTCCCCCCTGGAGGTGGCCAAGGCCCTCTTTATCCCCAAGCGCACCGAGAAGTCCGTGACCCTGGCCACCGGCACCCTGGCCCAGCCCACCGGCGCGGGCACCGACATCCGGGACGCCCTGGGCTACGGCGTGGGCGCCATCATCGACCAGGTGTATGTGCAGGACCTCAACGGCATGTCCGCCTATCTGGAGCCCTATGTGATCTCCGAGCCCGACGCCAAGGGGGCTAAGGTGACCACCGCCGCCGGCACCGCCCGCGCCGCCTCCGACGATCCCCAGCTGGGCGTGGCCAAGATCGCCCCCTATGAGCTGACCACCACCAGCTATGTGGACCGGAACATCTCCCGGCTCACCCCCGCCAACTACTACGCCAAGATCTTCGCCATGGCCATGAAGTCCATGCGCCGGAGCACGGTGGGGATGATCTTCAACGGCGACGGGCAGGCCACCAACGACATGTTCGGCGTCAAGACTGCCAAGAACATGGCGGGCAGCCCCATCTACGCCAGCCTGGATGTGGAGGAGGTGGGTCCCGACCTGCTCACCGAGCTGATGTTCGCCTACGGCGGCGATGAGGAGCTGGGCGGCAACTGCCGGCTCTACCTCAACAAGAAGGACCTGCTGGCCCTGGGCAAGCTGCGGGGCACCAACGAGAAGCGGCGGCTCTTCGACATTGTGCCCGACGCCGCCAACCCCAACACCGGCACCATCCGGGAGGGCGGCACCATCGTGCCCTATTCCATCTCCTCCAAGCTCACCGCCCTCTCCGCCTCCGAAAAGGGTTCCTCCGCCATCCAGACCATGGTGTACGGCGACCCCACGAACTACGAGCTGGGCCTCTTCGGCCCCTACACGGTCCGGGTGGATGAGTCTGTCAAGGCGGTGGAGCGGATGCTCACCATCCTGGGCGACGCCATGGTGGGCGGCAACCTCATCGTGGACAAGGGCTTCGTGGTGGCCACCCTGCCCGCCAACGGCTGAGCCCATGGCCCTGACCGAGGAGCGGCGGGCCAGGCTGCTGGCCTATTGCCGGATCGAGGAGCCCACCGATGAGGAGCTGCTCACCCTGGAGGGGCTCTACGACGCGGCGGTGGGGTACATGGAGGGGGCGGGGATCTCCCCGCCCGCCTCCGGTACCCCCAGGGCTGCCCAGTACGATCTGTGCGTCAACTTCATGGTGCTGCGGGACTTCGACCAGCGGGACGCCCAGGTGAGCGGGACGGTGAGCGACAACCCTGCCTTCCGGCGACTCATCAACCAGCTGAAGCTGACCGAGCCCGTGTCCGACTCGGACACATCTGAGGAGGATAGCCAATGACCAGGCATGTGGACGCCGGGGAGCTGCGCACCCGGATCACCGTATACGACCTGCCCAGGGATGAAAAGGGGGAGGTGCTGCGGGACGACGACGGCTATCCTGCCCAGGAGCCGGTGAACGTCTTCGGGCCCGGCGGCGGCAGGTCCTGCAAGTGGGAGGACGCCTGGGGCAGCCAGGTCTACGCCGCCCGGCAGGCCGGAGTCACCGACCCGGCCACCCTCACCCTGCGCTACACCCCCAGGATCACCACCACCTGCACCATCTACCGGGGGCGGGACCCCCGTCCCTATGAGGTGATCTCCGTCCGGGACATCGGGGACCGGCACGCCTGGATGGAGGTCAAGGTCCAGCGGAAGGAGGCGGCCAAGTGACCATCAACCAGCGCATCATCCAGGCCCTGACGCCCCTGGGTCTCCCGGTAGCGCCCGACACAGACACCGAGAGCCGGGAGCGGTGCTTTGTCTTTTCAGCCGACCAGACGCCCACCTTCTACTGCGACGATTCCCCGCTGCTCTATAGCTTCAAGGTGCAGGTCTACCTCATCCTCCCGGCGGAGGAAAACGGCGTGGCGCTGCTGGACCGGGCGGTCCGGGCCATGGCCGAGGCCGGCTTCAGCCGGCCGGAGGTGGTGGACGCGGCAGATGAAAACGGTCAGCGCAAGGTCCTGGAGTGCGAGACCCAGGCCATTGAGGAGGAGGGGACGTACCGATGGCTGTGACTATCTCCCCGGAAGATCTTTCCGACGCCGTCCAGGCGGCCCTGGAGGAGTACGGCGACCTGGCCAAGGAGGTCACCCGGGACACGGTGCGGAGGGTGGCCAAGACCTGCCGCCAGGAGATCCGGGCGGCCAGCCCCTACCGGACCGGGCGCTACTCCAAGGGTTGGCGAGTCAAGGAGACGGCTTCCCCAAACGGAGATGTGACCGAGACGGTCTACAACGCTTCCGCCCCAGGTCTCACCCACCTGCTGGAGGATGGGCACGCCACGGTGAACGGCGGAAGGGTGGCGGGCAAGGCCCACATCGCCCCCGCCGAGCAGCGGGCGGAAGCCAACCTGCTGGAGGGCCTGGAGCGGGAGCTGAGCCTGTGATCCGAAAAAGAAGAATCTCCCTGCAAGTTAGAAATGTGAGGTGCTTATGCCGACTACTACCGAGAACAAGATCAAGTATGGCCTGAAGAACGTCCACTACGCGGTCATCACCCCCGGGGAGGACGGGGCGGTGACCTTTGGGACCCCGGTGCGCATCCCCGGCGCGGTGAATCTCTCCCTACAGGCCCAGGGCGACGAGACCAAATTCTACGCCGACGACATCGCCTATTACGTCACCACCGCCAACGACGGCTACTCCGGCGACCTGGAGATTGCCGTCGTCCCCGACTCCTTCCGGAAGGACGTGCTCAAGGAGGAGGAGGACGAGACCGACATGGTGCTGGTGGAGAAGTCCAACGTGGAGACGGCTCCCTTCGCCCTGCTCTTTGAGTTCGACGGCGATGTGAAGGCCACCCGCCACGTCCTCTACAACTGCTCCTGCGGCCGCCCCAGCATCACCAGCTCCACCGTCAACAACGCCAAGACCCCCAGCACCGATACCCTCACCGTCACCGCCTCCCCCCTCAGCGACGGCCGGGTGAAGGCCAAGACCACCTCCAAGACCCCGGAGGCCAAGTACAACGCCTGGTATGAGTCGGTGTGGGAGCCCACGGCGGCGGGGGCGTGACATGGAGCAGATACTGACCATTGACGGACGCCCCGTGGCCTTCCGGGCCACGGCGGCGGTCCCCCGGCTCTACCGCATGGAGTACGGCCGGGACATCATGCAGGACATGCTGGAGCTCCAGACCGCCATCGACGCCGCCCAGGGCGGCAGGGGGCCCATCCCGCCCCGGCTGCTGAGCATCTTTGAGGATATGAGCTATCTCATGGCCAAACACGCCCGGCCAGACGAGGTTACGGCGGCCAGCTCCGAGGAGTGGCTGGACGGCTTTGATACCTTTTCCGTCTACCAGGTCTTTCCCGCCATTGCCCAGCTGTGGCAGGCCAACCTCAAGACCACGTCCACGCCCAAAAAAAAACGAGGCCGACGGAAAGGACGCTGACCACCGGCCTATTTTACCTCCGGGCCCTCCAGCTGGGCCTCACCAACGCCGACCTGGAGCGCATGACGGTGGGCATGGTCACCGACCTCATCATCGAGGCGGGCAACGACAAGGAGCCCTACTGTGAGCTGGCCACCCAGGAGGACTTTGACCGATTCTGACGCAAAGGAGGCGCGGATATGAGCAGCAAGCGGATCAAGGGCATCACCGTGGAGATCGGCGGCGATACCACCAAGCTGGACAAGGCCCTGGAGAGCTCCAACAAGACCCTGAGCCAGACCCAGAAGGCGCTGAAGGACGTGGAGCGGCTGCTGAAGCTGGACCCGGGCAACACCGAGTTGCTGGCCCAGAAGCAGCGGCTCCTGGCCGAGGCGGCCCAGGCCTCAGCGGACAAGCTGGGCATTTTGCAGGAAGCGGCGTCCAATGCAGACGCCGCCCTCCAGCGGGGAAAGGACTACGCTGCCAAGTATGAGCCTCTGAAGGCCCAGCTGGACCAGGTGACGGCTTCCCTCCGTGGGCTGGAGAGCAACGCCGCCTCCATGGAAAAGCAGCTCGCCGCCGGGAAGATCTCCACCCAGGCCTACGACGACTTCACCCGCAAGCTGGCCGAGACCCGAAAGGAGCAGGACGGCCTGAAACAGTCCATCCGGGACCTCAACCAGGAATTCGCCGGGGCCCGGCTGGATCAGGGCCAGTACGACGCCCTCCAGCGGGAGCTGGCCGCCACGGCCAGGGAGGCCGAGGACCTGGAGGAGGCCGCCAAGCAGAGCGCCGACGGCCTGGACGAGCTGAGTTCTGCCGCCAAGGATGCCTCGGACAAGGCGGGGAAGATCTCCGAGGTCTTTGCCCCTGTCACCAAGGGGGTGGCCGCCCTGGGAGCCGCCGCCATCGCCACCGTCCCCGCCACCGAGGAGCTGCGCTCCGACCTCTCCAAGCTGGACCAGTCCGCCCGATCCTCCGGGGCCGGGCTGGAGGAGGCCCGGGGGGCCTTCGAGCGGTTCTACCAGGTAGCCGGGGAGACCGACAGCGCCATCGAGGCCACCGCCAACCTGCTCCAGGCCGGCCTTACCGAGAATCGGCTTCAGGCAGCGGTGGAAGGTCTGGCGGGAGCGGTCATTCAGTTCCCCAACACCCTCAATATCGAGAGCCTGGCCGACTCCCTCCAGGAGACCCTGGCCACCGGTTCGGCCACCGGACAGTTCGGCGAGCTGCTGGACCGCCTGGGTATCGGGGCGGAAAATTTCAGTACGCAGCTGGCCCTGTGCGGAGATGAGATCAGCAAACAGAACCTGGCCCTGAGTGCCATGGCTCAGGGCGGGCTCATGGAGAGCTACAACGGCTGGCTGGAGAACAACCAGGCCCTGGCCGACAACCGGCAGGCCACCCTGGACCTCCAGCTGCAAATGGCTGAGCTGGCCGAGAGCATCCAGCCCCTCATGACCACCATTCTGGAGATCGCCCAGGGGCTCCTGGCCTGGTTCAACGACCTGGACGAGGGGACCAAGAAGGCGGTGGTGAGCGTGGCCCTCCTGGCCGCCGCCATCAGCCCATTGACGGGAGCGGTCTCCGGCGTGCTGACCGTCCTGCCTACCTTCCTCAATCTGCTAAACGGGATCGACGCAAAGACGGCCGCCCTGGGGGTCACCATCGGCATCCTGGTGGGCCTGGCCGGGGCGTTGCTGGCCGCCTGGGGCGACATGAGTCCCCTCCAGAGAGCCGTGGCGGTGCTGGGGCTTCTGTCCGCTGCCGCCCTCACCGCCGCCGTGGCCGTGGGCGCTTTCCAGTCGGCGGCCAGCATGGGCCTTGCCGCCGTCGGCATTGCGGCCGGCATCGTGGCCGTTTCCGCCGCCATCGCCGCTGCCAACCAGCAGGCCCAGGCCAGCGCCAATCAGGTCCGCGTCCCCGGCCTGGCCAACGGCGGCCTGGTGCCGCCGGGGGACCCCTTCCTGGCGGTGCTGGGGGACAACAAGCGGGAGACCGAGGTGGTCTCTCCCGTCTCCACCATCCGGCGGGCGGTGGGGGAGGAGCTGGACGCCCGGGGCGGCGGCAGCTCCTCCCGGCAGGGGACCGCCACCGCCACCCTGGTGCTGGACGGCGTCCGGCTGGGCCGGGCCGTCTTCCCATACATTGAGGGCGAGTCCACCCGCCAGGGCCTGCACCTGACAGGGGGGCGGAGCCGATGACCATCACCATGGACGGCGTGGCCTACCGGCTGCGGGTGAAGCTGGGCACCCTCCGGCGCGCCTTCCGCATCGAGGAGAGCGACCGCTCCGGCACGGTCAAAAGCGGCGAGGCCTTCCGGGACCTCATCGGCACCTACTACGACTACGCCATGGACGTGGAGCCCGACCCCGCCGCCCCGGAGGACTACGACGCCTTCTTCGAGGCCGTCTCCGCCCCGGTGGAGGCCCACACCGTCACTCTGCCCTACGGCCAGGGGACCATCACCTATGAGGCCATGGTCTCCGCCGGAGAGGACAAGCGGCGGGACAAGGTGGCGGGGGTCACCCGCTGGACGGGGCTGACGGTGACCTTCACCGCCAAGAAGCCCCAAAGGAGGCCCACATGAGCTTTGACCGCATCGAATACGCCGGGCTCACCTTCACCGACGACGAGATCGTGGACGGGGAGGCCTTCCGGGCCCTCTCCCTGACCTGCGACGCCCTGGAGATCGGCACCTTTACCGTGGAGCTCTACCTCACCGACCCCGCCGCCGGGGCGGCCCTGGCGGCGTTCCGCCGCAACGCCAAGCTCCTCTACTACCATCGGGAGCAGTTGCGGGGCACCTACTACGTGGAGAGCGTGGCTCGGACGGGCAAGTATACCTACCAGATCACAGCCAACGACGCCCTCTCTCTCCTGGACCAGTCCAACCACATGGGCGGCATCTACACCGGCCAGACGGTGGCGGAGGTGGTGTCGTCAATCTGCAACATCCCCTATCTCATCCAGTCCAAGCTCTCCAGTATCAGGCTCTACGGGTGGCTGCCCATCGCCACCCGGCGGAGCAACCTGGCTCAGGTGCTCTTTGCCATCGGAGGCGTGGCCAAGGTGGACCAGAACGGCGTGCTCAGGCTGGAGGCCCTGTGGAACGGAGCATGCTCCAACATCCCCGAGTCCCGGGTGTTCTGGGGGGATACCGTAAACTACGCCGCCAAGGTCACCCAGGTGTCCGTGCTTGAGCACCAGTACATTGCGGGCGCCGAGGAAATCACGCTCTTTGAAGGGGCCACGGTGGAGGGAGATGTGATCCAGTTCTCCGAGCCCGCCCACAGCCTCGCCGCCCAGGGCTTTTCCATCCTGGAGCAGGGGGCCAACTACGCCAGGGTCTCCGGCGGCTCCGGCACCCTCACCGGCCTCAAGTACATCCACACCACCCGGGACGTCCGGGTGGCGGTGGCCGAGGACGAGGTGCCCAACGTGGTGGAGGTGACCGAGGCCACCCTGGTCTCCCTCACCAATTCCGCCGCCGTGACCCAGCGCCTGGCGGACTACTACCGGCAGGTGGAGAGCGTGGAGCACGAGGTGATCTACGGCGGGGAGTCCCCCGGGGACGTGGTCACCATGGCCCACCCCTACGGCGGCGCTACCTTTGCCTGCGTCTACGAGACCGCCGTCTCCCTGGGCCGCAGCCCCGTGGCCGCCGAGAAGGCGGTTTTGGGCTACGCGCCCCCCAGCTCCGACCAGACCGAGCTGCTGGAGGAGCGGGTGGTCCTCACCGGCTCCGGGACCTGGACGCCCCCGGAGGGGGTGACTGAGGTTGTCGCGGTGTGTATTGGAGCCGGGTGCGGAGGACAGCATGGCACAGCTGGTGAAAACGGCGAGTCGACGAGCATATCGGCCACGAGCGCGGAAATGCAGGCCGGCGGGACCTGGACGGACCAGGCGGGGACCGGAGGCTCTGGTGGAAAGGGCGGCAAGGCCGGTGAGGGTGGAAAGGTCCTCCGCGCTTCCGTGCCGGTTACCCCCGGCAGTCCTGTCCCATATGCCTGCGGAGTGGGCGGAGAGCCGTCCACGAGCGCTGAGGCATTGGGGAACGCTGGAACAGATACCTCATTTGGAGCTGTGAGCTCCCAAAACGGAGCGTCGTCAGAGCTGGGATATACAGATCCGGTCACTGGCGAAGTCTATGCAACACCAGGCAACGACGGGATCTCTGGCGGAGACGGAGGCGATGGCGGCGCCGCGGGCAGCGGAGTCGCAGATCCGGGAGAGGCAGGAGCATCCGTTGGAGAGTGGCCCGGAGGATCAGGTGGAGAGGGCCAGCACGGCAATGGCGAAGACTCATATACAGAGCACCGGTATCGATACGGCGGTGGCGCCGGTGGAGGTGCCGCGTATGGCGCGCCTGGGCAGGCTGCGTCTGGGACGGAGGGTGCCGACGGAGCCAATGCGACGCCACAGCCGGGACAGACCGTCCTTGGCGGTGGAGGGCATGGAGGAAACGGCGGCGGCGGTGGCGGAGGAGCTGGCGGCCTATATTGGCAAAATGGATCCTACGGAGATCATCAGCCATCTGGGTTTATCCTCCGCGCATCTGCCGGGCGGGGCGGAACTGCATCCGCTGCTGTTGCAGGCGCGCCGGGCTGCATCATTCTCTACTACTCCATCCCGAAGAAGATCGTGGCCGGCCCGGTAAAGGACCGGACGGGCCGCATGGTGCTGGACCGACTGAGCCGGCGCATCGTCGTGTGAGGAGGTGAGGTCATGGCGACATTGGAGGAGCTGGAGGCCAGGGTCAAGGCCCTGGAGGACGCCCGGGCGGCGGAGCCCACGTCCTACTACACCAGCAAATACACCGGTGAGGAAATGGACGCGCTGCTGGACAAGGTGGCGGCGCAGAGCGGCTGAGGAGGTCGATTTATGCTCATATTCAACGACTGGCAGATCAAAAACGACGGAACGCTCATCGCCCGGCAGTACGACAACCTGTCCCGGAGGCTACTGGTGACCGGGGACCTGCCCGAGGGCTGGAGCT
>DXDV01000166.1 GCA_019115345.1 Candidatus Intestinimonas stercorigallinarum
CTATGCCAACCATCTCGATTACGTTACGATCCATTTTCCCGCGTTCCAGCATCTTTCTCACCACCTGCTACTTATTTTACCTCTTATGAACGAAAAAGCCCAGCTTATGCTGGACTTTTTCGACAGGCTGACCGCGCCCCACGGGGTCACAAAAGTGACCCCGTGGGGCGCGGTTTTTCTTTCCGGAGCGCTCGATGGACGTGGGCGCCGGAAGGGACGCGTCCCCGGCGGCGCATAAAATCATCCCATATGACGCATAAATTCCTTGGGACTGCGGTCAAACTCCCGCTTGAAGAGCTTGAGGAAATTGGAGTAGTCGTTGAAGCCGCACCGGAGGTACGCCTCGCTCACCGAATGCCCCTCCCGGAGCATGTTGCGGGCCACCGCCAGCCGCTTTTTGATGATGAACTGGTAGAGGGTCAGGCCGGTATACTCCTTGAACTGGTGGCTCAGGTAGTACTTGCTCACATAAAAGTGGCCGGCCAGCCGGTCCAGATTCAGGTCCTCGGCAAAATACTCGTTGATATAGGCCACTACGTCATTGATCTTATCGTTCTCGATCACATCCTCCCAAACCGTGTCGGGCAGCACGAAATAGGCCCGGTTGAGATAGACCAGAAACTCGCAGAGATAGAGATAGGACAGGGTGTCGCTGGCAAAGCCGCCCTCATACCGGGCGCGGATCATCTTTTCGCAGATCCCCTTCAAATGGGTGAGCGCATGGCTGTCCGGACGGATGCGCTTGTACTTCTGGTCGGCCGCGTCCAGGATGCAGGCGGCCAGATCCGCCCCCAGGATCTGGATCTGATCCAGCGCCTCCGGCTCGATCCACAGGACGTAGCGCTCAAAGGGCTTGCCGGAACGGATGTCCGGCTTGTGGATGTCCCGGGTGTTGGTCAGCAGGATGTCCCCCGGACGGAGCTGATAGGTGCGCCCTTCGATGATATAGGAGACGTCGCCGGAGAGGAAGAAGAAGATCTCATAAAACTCGTGCTCATGGAAATCTATCTTCGGAGGGCGCTTGTCCAGCTTGTGGTGGCACTCAAAAAAGCTCTGCTCCATGGTCTGCCTGGGCGTAAACTCTTCTGTGGTCAAATTCACCAAAAATCCCCCCTCATTTTTTACTCCTTTTCATTATATCGCAACTTTCACCAGGTTTCAAGCAGGAAGCGCCACGCAAATTTTTCGTATTTTTTATATGATATTTACATCGAAAGCGCTTGCGTTTATCTGTCCGGACAACAAATCATGCTTGAAAGGGGACTGCGATGTGAAAACCTTCCTCACCGACGACTTCCTGCTCTCCAGTGAGCCCGCGCGCCGCCTGTATCACGAGCACGCCGCGCACATGCCCATCTTCGACTACCACTGCCACCTCAATCCCCAAGAGATCTATGAGAACAAGCAATTCTCCGACATCGGCGAAGCGTGGCTGGCCGGCGACCACTACAAGTGGCGGGTCATGCGGGCCTGCGGCGTGCCCGAGGAGTACGTCACCGGCTCCGCCTCCTTCCGGGAGAAGTTTGACCGCTTTGCCGCTATTATGCCCCAGCTCATCGGAAATCCCATCTACCACTGGTCCCACCTGGAGCTGCTGCGCTTTTTCGGCGTGGACGAGCTGCTGGACGCCGGAAGCGCGGACGCCGTCTGGAAGCAGGCCAATGAGAAGCTCCAGAGCAGCGCCGGTTCGGCCCGGGCCCTGATCGCCGAGAGCAGCGTGAAGGCCCTGTGCACCACCGACGATCCCGCCGACGACCTGCAATACCACCGGCTCCTGGCCGCCGACAAGGACTTCGCCACCCAGGTGCTCCCCACCTTCCGTCCCGACAAGGCCCTCCACGTGGAAAACGCCGAGTATGCCGCCTACATGAAGAAGCTGGGCGCCGCCGCCGGGATCGACATCCGCACCCTGGACGACGTGAAGGCCGCCCTCCGGCAGCGGCTGGACTATTTCGTCGCCTGCGGCTGCCGCCTGTCCGACCAGTCCTTCGGCTCCCCCGACTTCACCGTCTGGGACGAGCAGGCTGCCGGCGAGGCCATGCGCAAGGCCCTGGCTGGGGAGACCCCCCTGCCCCAGGAGACGGCGGCCTACCAGTCCCTGCTCATGGACTTCCTGGGCAAGGAGTACGCCGCGCGCGGCTTTACCATGCAGCTCCACCTGGGGGCCCTGCGCAACCTGAACACCCGCCGCTTCCAGGCCCTGGGGCCCGACGTGGGCTGCGACTCCATCGGCGACGGCATCCCGGCCGCCTCCCTGGCCGCTATGCTGGACCGGCTGGCCGTGGAGGACGCCCTGCCCAAGACCATCCTCTACACCCTTAACGCCTCCGACAACGACAAGCTGGTGGCCTGCGCCGGCTCCTTCCAGGATGGAACCACCGCCGGGAAGCTCCAGTTCGGCTCGGCCTGGTGGTTCAACGACCACCTGGACGGCATGGAGACCCAGATGCGGGCCTTGGCCAACATCGGCGTGCTCAGCCGCTTCGTGGGCATGCTCACCGACTCCCGCTCCTTCCTCTCCTACCCCCGCCACGAGTACTTCCGCCGCATCCTCTGCCGGGTGATCGGCGGCTGGGTGGCCGACGGCCAGGCCCCCGCCGACTACGACCTGCTGGGCGGCATGGTGGAGGACATCTGCTACAACAACGCCGCGCGCTACATCGGCATCGAGGGCTGACAGCCACCCATATGAAAGGAGACAAGAAGATGAAGCTTTCCTTCCGCTGGTACGGGGCCTCCGACCCCATCTCCCTGGAGTACATCAGCCAGATCCCCGGCATGCGCTCCATCGTCACCGCCGTCTACGACGTCAAGCCCGGCGAGGTGTGGCCGGAGGAGTCCCTGGCGGCCCTCAAGGCGGCCTGCGACGCCCACGGCCTGGTCTTCGACGTGGTGGAGTCCATCCCTGTGAGCGAGGACATCAAGCTGGGCACCGACCTGCGGGACGCCCACATCGACGCCTACTGCGAGAACATCCGCCGCTGCGCCAAGTACGGCGTGAAGTGCGTGACCTACAACTTTATGCCCGTCTTTGACTGGACCCGCACCCAGCTGGACAAAAAGGCCGCCGACGGCTCCACCAGCCTGGTCATGTACTGGGAGCAGCTCAAGGGCCTGGACCCCCTCAAGGACGACATCCACCTGCCCGGCTGGGACGCCAGCTACACCCAGGACCAGGTCCGGGACCTGATCCGGGCCTACGGCGCCCTGGGCGAGGAGGGCCTGTGGAAGAACATCGAGATCTTCCTCAAGAAGGTCATCCCCGTGGCCGAGGCGTGCGGGGTGGTCATGGCCCTCCATCCCGACGATCCCCCCTACCCCATCTTCGGCCTGCCCCGGGTCATCACCTGCGAGGAGAACCTGGACCGCTACCTCTCCATCGTGGACTCCCCCTCCAACAGCCTGTGCCTGTGCACCGGCAGCCTGGGCTGCGCCAAGAGCAACGACATCCCCGCCATGGTCCGCAAGTACTCCGCCATGGGACGCATCGGCTTCATGCACATCCGCAACGTGAAGATCATGGAGGACGGCTCCTTCGAGGAGCGGGCCCATCTGTCCTCCTGCGGCAGCCTGGACATCTACGAGATCGTCAAGGCCCTGGTGGAGACCGGCTTCGACGGCTACGTCCGGCCCGACCACGGCCGCATGATCTGGGGTGAGACCGGCAAGCCCGGCTACGGGCTCTACGACCGGGCTCTGGGGGCCGCCTACATCAACGGGCTCTTCGAGGCCTGCGAAAAGGCGGCTCAGACCCGCTGAGCACCCCTCCCTCCGTTATCAAAATAAGAAAGGGGCATTTCTTATGGAAAAGAACGTCATCAACACCGACCTCACCGGAAAGGTAGCCGTAGTCACCGGCGCCGGCGGCGTGCTCTGCTCCGCCTTCGCCAAGGTGCTGGCCCGCGCGGGGGCCAAGGTGGCCCTGCTGGACCTGAACGAGGCGGCCGCCCAGACCTACGCCGCCGAGATCGTGGCCGAGGGAGGCCTGGCCAAGGCCTATGCCTGCAACGTGCTGGACAAGGACGTCTGCTACGCCGTGGCCGACGCGGTGGAGGCCGACCTGGGCAAGTGCGACATCCTCATCAACGGCGCCGGCGGCAACAACCCCAGGGCCACCACCGACAAGGAGTACTTTGAGGCCGGCGACCTGGAGGCCGACACCAAGAGCTTCTTCGACCTGGACAAGAGCGGCGTGGAGTTCGTCTTTAACCTGAACTTCATCGGCACCCTCATCCCCACCCAGGCCTTCGCCCGGCAGATGGTGGGCCGGGAGGGCTGCAACATCCTGAACATCTCCTCCATGAACGCCTACACCCCCCTCACCAAGATCCCCGCCTACTCCGGCGCCAAGGCCGCCATCTCCAACTTCACCCAGTGGCTGGCCGTCCACTTCTCCAAGGCGGGCATCCGGGTCAACGCCATCGCCCCCGGCTTCTTCTCCACCAAGCAGAATGCCGCCCTGCTCTTCAACCCCGACGGCACCCCCACCGCCCGGACGGGCAAGATCCTGGCCGCCACCCCCATGGGGCGCTTCGGCGACAGCGAGACCGAGCTGGCCGGCGCCATGCTCTTCCTGCTCAACAATGATGCCGCCAGCTTCATCACCGGCGTGTGCATCCCCATCGACGGCGGCTTCTCCGCCTACTCCGGCGTGTAAGCCCGCCCCGCGGGGCTGCGCGCCAACCGTGAGATAAGAAAGGGAGGTTCTATGAAACAGTTCAGACGTGGGGCCGCACTGGCCCTGTGCGGCCTGCTGGCCTTCGGCGCTCTGGCCGGCTGCTCCGGCTCCGGCTCCGCCGATGACGGCGTCCAGATCATCCGCATCGGCCACAACCAGTCCACCAACCACCCCACCCACACTGGCCTGACCGCCTTCGAGACCTACATCGAGGAGCGGCTGGGCGACAAGTACGACATCCAGATCTTCCCCAGCGAGCTGCTGGGCTCCCAGAACGAGATGGTCCAGCTGACCCAGACCGGCGCCATCACCTTCTGCGTGGCCTCCAACTCCCTGCTGGAGACCTTCTCGGAGAACTACACCCTCTTCAACATGCCCTACCTCTTCTCCAGCGCCGAGGCCTACCACAACGCCATGGACGACCCCGAGGTCACCGGCCCCATCTTTGAGTCCACCAAGCAGGCCGGATTCGAGGCCGTCACCTGGCTGGACGCCGGCACCCGGAACTTCTACACCATCAATACGCCCATCTACTCCCCTGAGGACCTGAAGGGCCTGAAGATCCGTGTCCAGCAGTCCCCCACCAACGTGCGCATGATGGAGCTGCTGGGCGGCTCGGCCACCCCCATGGGCTTCGGCGACGTGTACACCGCCCTCCAGTCCCAGATGCTGGACGGCGCTGAGAACAACGAGCTGGCCCTCACCGAGAACGGCCACGGCGACGTGTGCAAGTACTACTCCTACGACATGCACCAGATGATCCCCGACATCCTCATCGGCAACCTGGACTTCATGGAGAGCCTGAGCGAGGAGGAGCGGGCCATCTTTGACGAGGGCTTCCTGGTGCTCAACCAGACCCAGCGGGACGCCTGGGAGGACGCCGTGGCTCAGGCCAAGGACCGGGCCGAAAACGAGCAGGGAGTGGAGTTCATCTATCTGGACGACATCTCCGCCTTCCAGGAGGCGGTGGCCCCCATGCACGACGAGATGCTGGCCGAGTACCCCGACCTGGCCCCCATCTACGAGCTGATCCAGGAGCACAACGCCGAGTTTGCGGCCCAGGCGTGAGAGAAAGGAAGTGTCCAACGTTATGCAGTCGATCCGTAAGGTTCTCAACCATATCATGAACGTCCTGGCGGGGGTCAGCCTGATCGCCATGACGGCCCTGACCTGCTGGCAGGTCTTTACCCGCTACGTCCTGAACAACCCCTCCACCTGGTCGGAAGAGCTGGTGGGCTATCTGTTTGCCTGGGCCAGCCTGTTCGGCGCGTCCCTCATCACCGGCGAGCGCGGCCACATGAACATCCCCGTGGTGGTGGAAAAGATGCCTTTGGGGGCCCAAAAAATTCTTGGGATCTTTGGCGAACTCATCGCCATGGCCTTCTCCGCCATCATCCTCATC
>DXDV01000167.1 GCA_019115345.1 Candidatus Intestinimonas stercorigallinarum
CCATGGCCGCCCTCTTCGCCGACCTGCCGGAGTACGTCTGCCTGGTCTTTGTCTACGACCTCATCGAGTATAAGCCCGACGCCCGGACCAAGCTGGCCGCCGCCATCAAGGCCAACGGGACGGCGGTGAAATTCACCCGGCAGGAGCAGGGGGACCTGGTGGACTGGATCCGCCGCCGGTTCAAGGCCCTGGACCACGACATCGACTCAGAGCTGGCCCGGTATCTCATCTTCCTGTGCGGGGACCTGATGACGGGGCTCATCTCCGAGATCGGCAAGATCGGTGCCTACGCCCGGCACCGGGCGGTGACCCGCGCCGACATCGACGCCGTGGCCATCCCCCAGCTGGACGCGGTGGTCTTTCAGCTCACCGACGCCATCACCGCCGGGGACTTCGACAAGGCCGTCTCGGTGCTCTCCGACCTCCTCCACATGGGGGAGCCCCCCATCAAGCTCCTCTCGGTGCTGGGGCGGCAGCTCCGGCAGCTCTACTCCGCCCGGCTGGCCATGGAGGAGCGGAAGGGGACGGGCTATCTGGTGGAGCTGTGGGGCATGCGCTCGGCCTACCCGGCCCAGAAGCTCCTGGACGCCGCCCGGCGGTTCGACCGGAGCTGGTGCCGGTGGGCGGTGGTCCAGGCGGCGGAGACCGATCTGAAGATGAAGTCCCAGGTGGGGGCCGACGGTGAGGAGCTCCTCATCGACCTCATCCTGCGCCTGGCCAACCGCCCGCCCAAGACGGGCATCGCATAGCAGAGGAAGGGAGGAAGGGGACCCATGCTGCGCATACAGGAGGCCATCGTGGTGGAGGGGCGCTATGACAAGAACACCCTCTCCCAGGTGGTGGACACGGTCATTTTGGAGACCGGCGGCTTCGGGGTGTTCCGGAACCAGGAGCTGGTGGCCCTGCTGCGGCGGCTGGCGGAGGAGCGGGGGCTCATCGTCCTCACCGACTCCGACGGGGCGGGCTTTCTCATCCGGGGGCACCTGAAGAGCGCCCTGCCCCCGGACAAGGTGAAGCACGCCTATATCCCAGACGTGCCCGGCAAGGAGCGGCGCAAGCGCGCCCCCGGCAAGGAGGGCAAGCTGGGGGTGGAGGGCATGTCCCCGGCGGTGCTGGAGGAGGTCCTTCGCCGGGCGGGTGCCACCTTTCTGGAGGAGCCCCCCGGCGGCAGTCCCCCCAGGACGGCCATCACCAAGGCCGACCTCTACCTGCTGGGCCTCACCGGCACGCCCGACTCCGCCCGGCGGCGGGCGGCTCTGCTCAGGCATCTGGACCTCCCGGAGCACCTGAGCACCAACGCCCTGCTGTCGGTGCTCAACGCCCTCTACGACCGGGCGGCCTTTTTGAAGGAGGCGGAGACATGGATGTGACCACCCCCCTGCGGGAGCTCCCCGGGGTGGGGGAGGCCCGGGCCAAGGGCCTGGAAAAGCTGGGGCTCCGGACGGCGGGGGACCTGGTGGGCTACTTCCCCCGCAGCTACGAGGACCGGCGGCAGGTCTATGCCATCGCCGAAGCCCCGGTGGGGGAGCTGTGCTGCGTCCGGGTCATGGCGGCGGAGGAGCCCCGGCGCATGCACATCCGCCGGGGGCTGGATGTGACCCGGCTCAAGGTGGTGGACGGGACCTCCGCCATGCTGGTGACCTTCTTCAACCAGGGCTATGTCCGGCAGGCCCTCCACCGGGGGGAGGAGTACATCCTCTACGGCCGGGTGGAGCTCATGGGCAACCACCGGCAGATGACCAACCCCCAGTTCGAGGAGGCCGGCCGGCCCTGGGCCTGCGGGCGCATCATGCCGGTCTATCCCCTGACGGCGGGCATCACCAACCACCTGCTGGCGGGGCTGGTGGAGCGGGCCCTTCACGAGCTGCCGCCCCCGGCGGAGACCCTGCCCGGCGATTTGAGAGCGCGACACGGGCTGGCACCGGCGGCGGACTGCTGGCGGAGCATCCACTTTCCCCCCGACGAGGACGCCCTGAACGCCGCCCGGCGGCGCTTTGCCTTTGAGGAGCTCTTCTACCTCTCCCTGGGGCTGGCCCTCCTGCGGGAGCGGCGGAGCCGGGGGCAAGGGCCCGCCTTCGGGGAGACAGCTCTGGAGGACTTTTACAAGCTGCTCCCCTTCGCCCTGACGGGGGCGCAGCGGCGGGCGCTGGAGGAGGCCGCCGCCGACCTGGCCGTCGCCCGGCCCATGAACCGGCTGGTCCAGGGCGACGTGGGCTCGGGCAAGACGGCGGTGGCCGCCGGCTGCGCCTGGCTGGCCGTCCGCTCCGGCTGGCAGTGCGCCATGATGGCCCCCACCGAGATCCTGGCCGAGCAGCACGCCAGGACCCTTTCGGCCATGCTGGCCCCCGCGGGCATCGAAGTGGGGCTCCTCACCGGCTCCATGAAGGTCTCCGAGAAGCGGAAAGTCCTCGCTGCCCTGGAGTCGGGGGCCCTCCCCTTTGTGGTGGGCACCCACGCCCTCCTCTCCCAGGGGGTGGCCTTCCGCCGCCTGGGGCTGGTCATCACCGACGAGCAGCACCGCTTCGGCGTGGAGCAGCGGGCCGCGTTAGCGGCCAAGGCGAACACGCCGAAGGACCCGCCGCAGGCGGGATGCCGCCTTTGCGGCGAAGGCGGGGTCGAGGAGGACTTTTCCCCCAATGTGCTGGTCATGTCGGCCACCCCCATCCCACGGACCCTGGCCCTCATCATCTACGGGGACCTGGACGTGTCGGTCATCGACGAGCTGCCCCCCGGCCGGGTGCCGGTAAAGACGGTGCTGGTGGGGGAGAGCAAGCGGCAGCGGATGTACGGCTTCGTCCGGGACCAGGTGCGGGAGGGGCGGCAGGTCTACATCGTCTGCCCCGCCGTGGAGGAGAACCCGGAGGGGGCCTGGGACCTGAAGGCGGTGACCGAGTATGCCCGGACGCTGGGGGAGGAGGTCTTTCCGGAGCTGCGGGTGGGCCTGGTCCACGGCCGCATGAAGGCCAGGGAGAAGGAGGCCGCCATGGCCGCCTTCACCGCCGGGGAGACCGATATCCTGGTGTCCACCACCGTCATCGAGGTGGGGGTGGACGTGCCCAACGCCAGCCTCATCATCATCGAAAATGCCGACCGGTATGGACTCTCCCAGCTCCACCAGCTCCGGGGCAGAGTGGGCCGGGGGCAGCACCAGTCCTGGTGCGTTTTGGTCAGCGACAACCGGAGCCCCGACACCAGGGCCCGGCTCAAGGTCCTCACCCAGACCAACGACGGCTTCCGGATCGCCGAGGAGGACCTGAAGCTGCGAGGGCCCGGCGACTTTTTCGGGGCCCGGCAGCACGGCCTGCCCGCCCTGCGGGTGGCCGACCTGAACACCGATACCCGGGTCCTCAAGGAGGCCCAGGAGGCCGCCGCCGGGCTGCTGGCGGAGGACCCGGACCTCTCCCGGCCGGAGCACCGTCCCCTGCTGGAGAAGGTGCGGCGGCTCTTTGCAGAGGACCCGGACCGGTTCAATTAAAAAGACAGAATGGAGAGAACGAAAATGGATCTTTTGAAG
>DXDV01000168.1 GCA_019115345.1 Candidatus Intestinimonas stercorigallinarum
CATCGCCAAGGGCTCCGGCATGATCCACCCCAACATGGGCACCATGCTGTGCTTCGTCACCACCGACTGCGCCATCACCCACGAGATGCTCTCCGACGCGCTCCACGAGATCGTCCCCCGCACCTTCAACCGGGTGACCATTGACGGGGACACCTCCACCAACGACATGTGTGTGGTGCTGGCCAACGGCATGGCGGAGAACCCCCTCATCGAGTGGAAGGATGACGGCTACACCGTCTTTTACAAGACCCTCCACAGCGTCTTTGAGCAGATGGCCCGCGCCATCGCCGCCGACGGCGAGGGGGCCAGCCGCCTCATCACCTGCACCGTGAGAAAGGCCCGCAGCGAGGAGACCGCCGAGCGTCTGGCCAAGGCGGTGGTGGGCTCCTCCCTGGTGAAGGCGGCCATGTTCGGCGCCGACGCCAACTGGGGCCGGGTCCTCTGCGCCATGGGCTACTCCAAGGCCCCCTTCCGCCCCGAGTATGTGGATGTGAAGTTCTCCTCCGCCGTGGGGGAGATCCTGGTGTGCAAGCAGGGCGCGGGGGTGGACTTCGACGAGGAGACCGCCAAGAGCATCCTCAGCCAGGACGAGGTGGTCATCGACGTGGACCTCAATGAGGGCGAGCACCAGGCTACCTGCTGGGGCTGCGACCTCACCTACGACTACGTGAAGATCAACGGCGACTACCGGACCTGAGCCGGAAGTCCAGTTAGTTTTCCAGGGAGGTTGCTGCAATGTCCGATCCCCATGTGGCCCAGCGGGCGCAGGTCCTGGCTGAGGCCCTGCCCTACATCCAGAAATACTACGGCAAGACCATTGTGGTCAAATACGGCGGCAACGCCATGATCTCCGAGGAGCTCCGCCAGGCCGTCATCAGCGACATCATCCTTCTCCACCTGGTGGGCATCCGGGTGGTGGTGGTCCACGGCGGCGGCCCTGAGATCTCCGCCATGCTCAAGAAGATCGGGAAGGAATCCAGGTTCGTGGACGGCCTGCGCTACACCGACGCCGAGACCATGGAGGTGGTCCAGCAGGTGCTCTGCGGCAAGGTGAACAAGGACCTGGTGGCCACCCTCAACGCCGTGGGCGGCCGGGCCCTGGGCCTGTGCGGCATGGACGCCGGCCTTTTCCAGGCCAGAAAGCTGGACGAAAAATACGGCCTGGTGGGGGAGATGGTCCGGGTGGACCCTGCCATCGTCCGGGACGCCCTGGCCGACGGCTACATCCCCGTGGTGTCCACCGTGGCCCAGGGGATCGACGGGGAGACGGCCTACAACATCAACGCCGACACCGCCGCCGCCAAGCTGGCGGTGGCCCTGGGGGCCGAGAAGCTCATCCTCCTCACCGACGTCCGGGGTCTGCTGCGCGACCCCAAGGACGAGTCCACCCTCCTGCCCGTGGTGGAGCTCTCCCAGGTGCCCGGCCTGGTAAAGGACGGGGTCATTCAGGGGGGCATGCTCCCCAAGGTGGACTGCTGCGTGGAGGCGGTGCGCTCCGGCGTGGAGAACGCCGTCATCCTGGACGGCCGCATTCCCCATTCCATCCTCATCGAGCTGCTGTCCAACGAGGGCATCGGCACCATGCTGCTGTGAGGTGATACCATGGACTTTCAGACCATCAAGGCAAGAGACGACCAGTATGTGATGCACACCTACGGCCGCTTCCCGGTGGACATCGACCACGGGAAGAACGCCACCCTCTGGAGCGCCGAGGGCAGGGAGTACATCGACTTTACCTCCGGCATCGGAGTCAACTCCATCGGCGTGGCCGATCCCCGGTGGGTGGACGCCGTGGCCGTACAGGCCGCCAAGCTGGGCCACATGTCCAACCTCTTCTACACCCAGCCCTGCGGAGCCCTGGCCGAGCGGCTGTGCCGCCGGGCGGGGATGTCGGCGGCCTTCTTCGCCAATTCCGGCGCCGAGTCCAACGAGGGCCTCATCAAGCTGGCCCGGAAGTACTCCTTCGATAAGTACGGGAAGGGGAGGGGGACCATCCTCACCCTCACCAACTCCTTTCACGGCCGGACGGTGACCACCCTCTCCGCCACCGGCCAGGAGGTCTTCCACAACTATTTCTTCCCCTTCACCGACGGCTTCCGCTATGCCGAGCCCACCATGGACGGCATTGCCCAGGTCTCCGGTCACGACGTCTGCGCCGTTATGCTGGAGCTGGTCCAGGGGGAGAGCGGCGTGTGGCCCCTGGAGCAGGCCTTTGTCCACGACCTGGCCATCCTCTGTGCCGAGCGGGACTGGCTGCTGCTGGTGGATGAGGTCCAGACCGGCGTGGGCCGCACCGGAACCCTCTTCTGTTACCAGCAGTACGGCATCCTGCCCGACGCTGTCTCCTTCGCCAAGGGCATCGCAGGCGGGCTGCCCTTCGGCGGCTTCCTGGTGGGGGAGAAGTGCCGGAGCGTGCTGGGCCCCGGCACCCACGCCACCACCTTCGGCGGCAACCCCATCTGTGCCGCCGCCGCCCTGGTCACCCTGGACATCCTCAGCGAGGAGATGATGGGAGAGATCAGTGACAAGGGGAATTACCTGCGTTCGGCCATCGAGGCCATGGACCTGCCCTGCCTGGGCAGGACCCGGGGCCTGGGGCTGATGATCGGCGTGGAGGTGGCTCCCGGCCAGACCAACCGGGAGCTGGCCATGAAGCTCATGGAAAACGGCCTGCTGGTGCTGACGGCTGGTCCGGCTCTGCGGCTGCTGCCGCCCCTCACCATCACCAAGGACGAGATGGACAAGGGCCTGGCCATTCTGAAGCGTACCCTGGCGTAACAAAGGAAGGAGAATGACGATGAACGATCTGCTCAAGCTGCTGGACCTGACCCGGGAGGACATCACCAAGATCCTCAACCTGGCCGACCAGATGAAGTACAACCAGAAGCACGGCCTGCCCCACGAGCACCTCAAGGGCAAGACCCTTGCCATGATCTTTGAGAAGAACTCCACCCGCACCCGCGTCTCCTTCGAGGTGGGTGTCTACCAGATGGGGGGCCACGCCCTCTTCCTCTCCGGCAAGGAGAGCCAGATCGGCCGGGGCGAGCCCATTGCCGACACCGCCCGGGTGCTCAGCCGGTACTGCGACGGCATCATGATCCGCACCTACGGCCAGGACGAGGTGGAGGAGCTGGCCAAGTACGCCACCATCCCCGTCATCAACGGCCTCACCGACTTTGCCCACCCCTGCCAGGTCCTGGCCGACCTGATGACCATCCGGGAGAAGATGACCCGGCTGGAGGGGCTGAAGCTGTGCTTCATCGGCGACGGCAACAACATGGCCAACTCCCTCATCGTGGGCGGCCTGAAGTGCGGCATGGATGTGTCGGTGGCCTGTCCCGAGGGCTACGACCCCGACCAGAAGGTGCTGGATTTCGCCAAGACGGTCACCGACGCCAAGTTTGCCCTGTGCCGGGACCCCAAGGAGGCCGTGGCCGGGGCCGATGTGGTCATCACCGATGTGTGGGCCTCCATGGGCCAGGAGGAGGAGGCCCAGAAGCGCCGCCTGGCCTTCGAGGGGGTCTACCAGGTCAATGCCGGGCTCATGGCGCTGGCCCATCCCGGCGCCATGGTGCAGCACTGCCTGCCCGCCCACCGGGGGGAGGAGATCACCGCCGACGTCTTTGAGGCCCACGCCGACGAGATCTTTGAGGAGGCCGAGAACCGGCTCCACGCCCAGAAAGCGGTGCTCAGCCTGCTGATGGGGAACGAAAAGACCTGATGGTGTGATATATGACCGCGCCCGGCAGGGGGATGAGCCTCCTCTGCCGGGCGCTTTTGTGAACATGCAAATGGAAACGGGAGTCCACGCGGCGCAGGGCCGCGGGGACTCCCGTTCATTTCAAGGGTTCGATGAAGGAAACGTTGGGCCGTCTGTGGATAAAAGACCCGACGGCTGGACGGGCCGACAATACTCAAACAGGGCCTAGTCCGCCAGATATTTCTTCACCAGCTCCTGGAGCAGCTCGTCCCGGTCCAGCTTGCGGATCAGGGAGCGGGCGTTGTTGTAGTTGGTGATATAGGTGGGATCCTCGGACAGGATGTAACCGACGATCTGGTTGATGGGGTTGTACCCCTTTTCCTGGAGGGCGTTGTAGACGGCGGTCAAAATGGCCTTGATCTCCTCGCCACGGTCCTCGTTGAGGCTGAATTTGCGCGTAAAATCGATCTCCATGTCGGAAACACCTCCCGTTGGTCCATACGCTGGGATCATGGCATACCAAATATAGTATGCCCGCCCGCCTAAGACTGCTCTTATTGTACTCGAAATGGCTCCGGGTGTAAAGGGGTGGAAACGAAAATTTATGAAGATTTAAGGAGCGGTCAGCGGAGGACGGCGCCCAGCTCGCGCTCCAACAGCTGGAGGATGGCCTTCACGTCCTCGTCGGCCTCGGCGGCGGTGAGGGAGCGGTCGTCGGCGCGGAGCACCAGGTTGAAGGCTACGCTCTTCTTGCCCTCGGGGATGCCCTTGCCCCGGTAGATGTCGAAAAGGCTTACGTCCTTCAAAAGGCCCTTGGCGCCCTTGCGGATGTAGTCCTCCAGAGCCCCTACGGTGACGGCCTCGCCGCACACCACGGCGATGTCCCGGGTGACGGCGGGGAACTTGGGCAGGGGGACATATTCGGGGACGGAGCGGTCCATGTCCAGCAGCTGGCCGAAGTCCAGCTCGGCGCAGTAGAAGTCGGCGTCCACGCCGTAGTTCCGGGCCACCAGGGGGTGGACCTGGCCCAGTACGCCGATGCGCCGCGCGCCCACATACACGTCGGCCGCCCGGCCGGGGTGGTAGGAGGGGTTGGGCACACAGGGGACCTCAAAGCGGACGTCCAGAGCGCGCAGATCCTTCAAAATGGCCTCTACAGCCCCCTTCAGGGCGAAAAAGTCCATGTCGTCGCCATAGGCGCCCATGGAGAGCACCTTGTTCTCCACTGCCAGACCATCATCGCCGCCGGGCAGGTAGATGCGGCCCACCTCGTAGAGCTTTACGTTCTGGTTGCGGTAGTTATAGTTGCGGGTCAAAATTTCCAGCATGGAGGGGAGAACGGTGGTGCGCATGATGGAGGTGTCCTCCCCCAGGGGGTTGAGGATCTTGAAGGACTGGCGGCGGGGATCGTCGGCGCTCCAGCGGATTTTGTCGTAGCAGGTGGGGGAGATAAAGGAGTAGGTGATGATTTCGTCATAGCCCAGGCTGCGGCACATGGCCCCCAGCCGCCGCTCCAGCTGCTCGGCCTCGGAGAAGCCGCCCAGGGTGGTCTGGCCCCGCATGAGGGTGGTGGGGATGTTGTTGTAGCCGTGGAAGCGGGCCACCTCCTCGGCCAGGTCGGCCATGCCCACCACGTCGCCCCGCCAGGAGGGGACGGTGACCTGGCTGCCCTCCACCTGGAAGTCCAGCTTCTTGAGGATGCGGACCATCTCGTCGGCGGGGACATCGGTGCCCAGGAGGGCGTTGATGCGCTCCGGCTCCAGCTCGAGGACCCGGGGCTGGGGGACATGGTTGAGGATGTCGATGGTGCCGGGCAGACCGATCATCGGGATGCCCCGGTGGGCCAGCTCACGGGCGCCGCGGTACGAG
>DXDV01000018.1 GCA_019115345.1 Candidatus Intestinimonas stercorigallinarum
AGCACGCCCTTGGGGATGCGGGCGCCCAGGGCCACGAACTTCTTGGGGTCCCGGAGGAACTCCACGATCTCCCGGAGCTCCTCCTTCTCCTCGTCGGCCCCGGCCACGTCCTCGAAGGTGACCTTCTTCTCCCCCTGGTCGGAGAGGGTACGGGTCCGGGCCCGGCCGAAGCGGGCGGTCTTGTCGCCGCCGCCGGCCCCGTTCTGCCGGAGGAACATGAGGTAAAAGAGGAACACGAAGGCCAGCATCATGCCGACGTAGGGCAGCAGCGACAGCCAGATCGGGGGGGTGGGATCGGGGGGATAGTCGTAGTCCTGGATGATGTTGGCCCGCCACTGGTTGACGACAAGGTCGTTGAAGTCCTGGTAGAAGAGCTCGAAGGATTGGAGCTGGTAGGTCATGGTGGTGCCGTCCTGGAGCTCCAGGTAGAGGTTGTTGTCCTTGTCCACCCGCAGTCGCTCCACCTGCTGCTGCTCCAGGGCGCGGCGGACCTGAGCGTAGGTAGCCTTTTCCCCGGCGTTCATGTTTTGGAGGGTCCACAGGGTGCCCACCAGGATCACCAGGACCAGCGTGTAAAAGGCCGCGTCGCGCAGCGTGAATTTTTTCAAGAGTGAACCACGTCCTTTTTACTGGAGTGGGGCGCCCTCAGCCCTTCTCATAGACGGCCGGCTTGAGGACCCCGATATAGGGCAGGTTGCGGTACTTCTCCGCGTAGTCCAGACCGTATCCCACCACGAAGAGATCGTCCACGGAAAAGCCGGTATAGTCGGCGGTGATGGGCTTGGTGCGGCGGGAGGGCTTATCCAGCAGGGTGCACAGCCGGACCGAGGCCGGGTGCCGGGCCTGGAGGAGCCGGAAGAGGTAGGAGAGGGTGTTGCCGCTGTCCAGGATATCCTCCACCACGATGATGTCCCGGCCCTCGATGCTCTCGGAGAGGTCCTTGGTGATCTTCACCTGCCCCGAGGAGGTGGTGCCGCTGCCGTAGGAGGAGACGGCCATGAAGTCCACGGTGCAGGGGAGGTGGATGGCCCGGGCCAGGTCGGCCATGAAGATGAACGACCCCCGGAGCACGCTGATGAGCATGGGCTCCTTCCCGGCGTAGTCCCGGTCGATCTGGGCGGCCAGCTCGGCCACCCGGTCCTTGAGTTCCTGTTCGGTGAACAAGACCCGTTCAATATCCTGTTCCAGCATAAGCTCAATTCCTTCCTTCTTTATGAATGGCTCCCCCGGGGGGAGGCGGGACGGCGGAGGGGGATGGCCCGCAGCTCCAGGGCGGGAGCGCCGGGGGCGGCCAGCCGGGGGGCGTCGGGGCCGAAGCCGGCCAGCCACACGGGGCCGGTCTCGTCAGCCGCCACCGGGAGGTCCTCCCGGTCCCGCCGGGGCACCTTGGCGTCGATGAGGAGCTTCTTGATCCTTTTGCGGGGGCGGCCCGGCAGGGTGATGGCGTCCCCCTCCGCCCTGGGCCGGACCACCAGAGGGCCGGTGAGGGCGGCAGGGTCCAGATAACACACAAGGGGGTCCGTGGGCGGCTCCGCCGGGGTCTGGGCGGGGCGGCAGACCAGCTTCCAGCCCAGCTCGGGCAGGGCGGTCTCGCCGGGGACGGCCAGGGGGACCGGCGTCCAGCCGCTCCCCTCCCCCGCCGGCTCCAGCACCAGCAGCTCGTAGGCCCGCCGGGCGGCGAGGCCGTGGGGCAGGTCCACCGAGCCGGAGGGGCGGGCGCTCCGGGCCAGGTCCACCACGCTCCGCAGGTGGGCGGCGCGGTATTGGTACTCCCCCAGTCTGGCCAGCAGGACCCCCACCGCCCGGACGGCGATGGGGTCGGGGAGCCGGGCCACCTGCCCGGCGGGGAGGACCAGGCCGCCGGTGACGGTAGGCTCGGCGGTCCGGACGGCGGCCATGGCCTGGGCGGTGAGGTAGTCGTTGTCGGCGCGGAGGCAGCCCACCGTGTCCGCCATCCGGGATACCACCTGGGGGTTGAGCTCCTCCAGCAGGGGGATGACCTGGCGGCGGAGCTTGTTCCGGGCGTAGGCGGTGTCGGCGTTGGTGCTGTCCTCCACATGGGGGAGGGCATGGGCGGCCAGATAGGCCTCCACTTCCACCCGAGTAGTGGTCAAAAGGGGCCGGATGAGCCGCCCCCGCCGGGGGCGGATGCCGGTGAGCCCCTGGAGGCCGCTCCCCCGGATGAGGTGGAGGAGCATGGTCTCCACGTTGTCGTTGGCGGTGTGGGCGGTGGCGATGCGGCCGGCCCCCACCGCTTCGGCGGTCCGCTCCAAAAAGTCATAGCGCAGGGCCCGGGCGGTCTCCTCGATGCCGGCGCCCCTGCGCCCGGCCTCGGCGGACACGTCCCCCTCCCCCACCACACAGGGGACCTTCCAGTCCCGGCACAGGTCCCGGACGAAGGCGGCGTCCCGGTCGGACTCCGCCCCCCGGAGCCGGTGGTCGAAGTGGGCGGCGGTGAGGGCAAAGCCCTCCTCCTCCGCCCGGCCCCTGAGCCAGTGGAGGAGGCACACCGAGTCGGCCCCGCCGGAGACGGCGCAGAGGACGTGGCCCCCGGGGGGGAGCATGGCGTATTCCCTTGTGAGGGCCTGGGCCTCGTTCAGCATGGTATCAGTACTCCTGGTGGGTCCGGTCGATGGAGGAGAAGGTGGTGTACTCGGGCAGCCACTGGAGCTCCACCTTCCGGGTCTCGCCGTGGCGGTTCTTGGCGATGATGCACTCGGCCAGGTTGTGGTTCTCGCTGTCCTCATTATAATAGTCGTCCCGGTAGAGGAACATGACGATGTCGGCGTCCTGCTCGATGGCCCCCGATTCCCGGAGGTCGGAGAGCATGGGCCGCTTGTCCTGGCGGCTCTCGGGTCCGCGGGAGAGCTGGGAGAGGCAGACCACCGGCACGTTGAGCTCCTTGGCCATGATCTTCAGGGCCCGGGAGATGTCGGAGACCACCTGCTGTCGGTTCTCGTTGGAGTAGCGCTGCTTTCCCCCCGCCGACTGCATGAGCTGGAGGTAGTCGATGACCACCAGCCCCAGGTCCTCCACCCGGCGGCACTTGGCGTTCATGTCGGCCACCGAGAGGGAGGGGTTGTCGTCGATGAGGATCTTGGCCCGGCCCAGGGCGGCGGCGGCCAGGGCCACCTTGTCCCAGTCCTCGTCGGTGAGGCGGCCGGTGACCAGCTTTTTGTTGTCCACGAAGGCCTCGTTGGAGATGAGGCGCATGGCCAGCTGCTCCCGGCTCATCTCCAACGAGAAAAAGACGGCCGTCTTGCCGGAGAACTTGCCCACCTGGAGGAGGACGTTGAGGGCGAAGGAGGTCTTGCCCATGCCCGGCCGGGCGGCCAGGAGGATGAGGTCGGAGTTGTTGAGGCCGGAGATGGCGCTGTCCACGTCGGGCAGGCCGGTGGACAGCCCCGGCACGGCGGAGTCCGATCTGGAGAGCTCCTCCAGCCGGTCCAGCACGTCCAGCACCACGGCGGAGAGGGGGGTGAGCCCCTGGCTGGCCCGGCCCTGGCGGATGGCGTAGATCCGCTGCTCGGCGGCGTCCAGCACCTCCTGCCCGGCGGCGCTCCCCTCCTGGACCATGGCGGTCAGGTCCCCCGCCGTCTCGGCGATGCGCCGGAGGAGGGACTTGTCCTTGACGATGTCCATATACTCCCCCACGTTGGCGGCGGTGGGGGTG
>DXDV01000169.1 GCA_019115345.1 Candidatus Intestinimonas stercorigallinarum
GCCACCTTCCCCCTCTACGCCGTCTACTCCTACCAGGCCTACACCTACAAGGAGGGCAACTCCCTCTTCATCCACGCCCCCCGGCCGGAGCTCTCCACCGCGGAGAACATCCTCACCCTCCTCCGGGCCGACACCAACTACTCCTTCTGGGAGGCCCACATCCTGGACATCTGCCTCATGCTCCACGCCGAGCACGGCGGCGGCAACAACTCCACCTTCACCACCCACGTGGTCACCTCCTCGGGCACCGACACCTACTCCTGCATGGCGGCCGCCCTGGCCTCCCTGAAGGGGCCCAAGCACGGCGGCGCCAACATCAAGGTCATCCAGATGTTCGAGGACATGAAGCGGAGCATCCGGGACTGGACCGACGAGGAGGAGATCTCCGCCTACCTGAAGGCCCTCCTCCACGGGGAGGCCTTCGACCGGGCGGGGCTCATCTACGGCATGGGCCACGCCGTCTACTCCCTCTCCGACCCCCGGGCCAACATCCTCCGCCGGTTCGTGGAGACCCTCTCCCGAGAGAAGGGCCGCTCCAGCGAGTACGCCCTCTACGCCCGGGTGGAGCGGCTGGCCCCCCAGATCATCGCCAACGAGCGGAAGATCTACAAGGGAGTGGCCGCCAACGTGGACTTCTACTCCGGCTTCGTCTATCACATGCTGGACCTGCCCCTGGAGCTCTACACCCCCCTCTTCGCCATGGCCCGCATCGCCGGGTGGAGCGCCCACCGGATGGAGGAGCTCATCAACATGGGGAAGATCATCCGCCCCGCCTACAAGTACGTGGGCGCCCACCGGGACTACGTCCCCCTGGACCAGAGATGAACCCAGGGCCCGGCGCGCTGCGCGCCGGGCCCTCAGCTTGTCGAAGGAGTCCAAATGCGTTAGATTATGTGCAAGAGCCTCGCAGAGTTCCGTTGTCCGCAGACGACGGAATAAAATGAAATTTGTTTTTTCCGGCGACATGTGCGTCGGAAAAAACTCTGCTCAGCCTGCAAGCGTGCGAGCGCAGCGAGTGCGACGCAGCAGGCTGCAACTTTTCGAGCACGTGCTTGCACGTGCGAGAGCTTGTCAAGCGCCCGCCCAGAGGGTATAATGAAGGGGACAAGCACCGCGTGTGCGCAGATAAGGAGGCGCGTTATGGATTACGAGACCCAAAGACGGCTCATGTGCGAGCTGGGCCGCAAGATGTGGGACCGGGGCTGGGTGGCCGCCAACGACGGCAACCTCAGCCGCAGACTGGGGGAGGGCCTGTTTTTGGTGACCCCCGCCGGGGTGAGCAAGGGCGCCCTCACCACCGACATGCTGCTGGTGGTGGACAGCCTGGGCCGGATGACCGCCCCATCCTCCTACCGTCCCTCCTCGGAGCTCCCCCTCCACCTGGCCTGCTACCAGGCCCGGCCGGACGTGGGGGCGGTCTGCCACGCCCATCCCCCCGCCGCCACCGCCTTCGCCTGCGCCCATCTGGGGCTGGAGGAGCCCCTCCTCGGGGAGGCCGTCATGGCGCTGGGCCCGGTGCCCTGCGCCCCCTACGGCCGCACCGGCACCGCCGAGCTCCCCGCCGCCGTCCTCCCCTTCCTCCCCGGCCACGACGCCCTTCTCCTGGCAAACCACGGGGCCGTCACCCTGGGCCCCGACCTGGAGCGGGCCTACTGGCGGATGGAGATCCTGGAGCACACCGCTCAGATCCACCTGAACGTCCGGCTGCTGGGGGGCGGCGTCCCCCTCGCCCCGGAGCAGGCCGCCGCGCTGCGGGGCGGCGCGTGACCGCCGGAGGGGCGGAAAATTCCCCTCTTGCGCCCCAGGGCCGTTTCTGGTATACTGGGACCATCTTATGGCAGCGCGCGCGGAACAAAGTCAAACGCGCCCGGACCGCCGGAGCGGTCTGTTCCGCGGATATATTAAGTAAGAAGGGTCTGGTGAGTCCCTGTGGACCGACCTCCGCCCAGTCAGGCAGTAAATGATGGTTTTTTGAAAGGGCAGCCTTAGCCAGCCGGCGTAAGGCTGTCCTTTTGCGCGCTTTTTTCCCCGCCGGGCTCCGCCGGGGCCGACGCCCCGTGGACATACATCATATTGAAAAGAAAGTTGAGTTGATCGTCCTTATGGACCCCCAAAGTATTGCAATGATCGCCGCTATGGTGTTGATGGTGGTCTTTTCGGCCTACTTCTCCGCCACGGAGACCGCCTTCACCTCCCTCAACCGCATCCGGCTCAAGAGCCGGGCCGACGCCGGGGACCGCCGGGCCGCCCGGGCCCTGGCCATGGCGGAGGACTACGACCGGCTGCTCTCCACCATCCTCATCGGCAACAACATCGTGAACATCACGGCCTCCACCCTGGGCACGGTGCTCTTCACCAAGCACGTGGGCTCGGCCTACGGCCCGGCGGTGTCCACCGTGGTGCTCACCGTCATCATCCTGATCTTCGGCGAGATCTCCCCCAAGAGCCTGGCCAAGGAGCAGCCCGAGGCCTTCGCCATGTTCTCCGCCCCCATCCTGCGGGTGCTGCTGCTGATCCTCCGCCCCGTGAACTTCCTCTTCGCCCAGTGGAAGCGGCTGCTCAGCCTGATCTTCCGGCACAGCGACGGCGGCGGCATCACCGAGGAGGAGCTCATCACCATGGTGGATCAGGCCGAGAACGAGGGGGGCCTGGACCAGGACGAGAGCCAGCTCATCCGCTCGGCCATCGAGTTCAGCGACCTGGAGGTGGAGGAGATCCTCACCCCCCGGGTGGACATCGTGGCGGTGGAGGACACCGACTCCATGGACGACATCGCCAAGGCCTTCGCCGAGAGCGGCTACTCCCGGCTGCCGGTCTACCACGAGGACATCGACAACATCGTGGGCGTCATCCACGAAAAGGACTTCCACGCCGCCCGCTACCACGGCCACGACGACGTCTCCGCCATCGTCTCCACCGTGCTCTACACCACCGCCAACACCAAGATCTCCGACCTGCTGCGCATCCTTCAGAAGGCCAAGGCCCACATGGTCATCGTGGTGGACGAGTACGGCGGCACCGAGGGCCTGTGCACCCTGGAGGACATCGTGGAGGAGCTGGTGGGCGAGATCTGGGACGAGCACGACGAGGTCATCGAGGAGTTCAAAAAGGAGCCCGACGGCAGCTACCTCATCTCCTGCAACGCCAACCTCACCGACCTCTACGACCTCTTCTCCATCAAGGGGGAGAGCGACTCCACCACCGTCTCCGGCTGGGTCATGGAGGAGGTGGGCCGGGTGCCCGAGGAGGGGGACCACTTCGTCTACGAGAACCTGGACGTCACCGTCACCAAGGTGGACCACCGCCGGGTGCTGGAGATCCGGGTGGTGGTTCTGGAGGACCCCCAGGACGGGGAACAGAACGAGAAGTAAAGCACGCCCCCGGCGGTCTCAGACCGCCGGGGGCTTTTCGACAGCCTGCATCCCGTTCCTTTCCTGCCCTCTCCAGGGCGGAAAAGTCCTCGCTTTGTTCGCCGCAGCCCTTGCCCTGCAAGGGCTGCGGGGGATGTGATCCCATTCGAGGCGGGCTGCCGCCCCCTCGAGCTCCCCTGCGCCTCCGCGGCACGTCTGCCGGCTCACGGAGGTTTTTCGACAGCCTGCATCCCGTTACTTTCCCACCCCAGTTGGGGTGGGAAAGTCCTCGCTTCGCTCGCTGTAGCCATTGCAAGGCAAGGGCTACAGGGGATGTCATCCCATTCGAGGCGGGCTGCCGCCCCCTCGAGCTCCCCCGCCGAAACCGAGCGTACATCTCACGCAACAGAGGTTTTTCGACAAGCTGGAGGGAGGCTGTGTTTGGACACAGCCTCCCTTTTCTGCGCCTATTTGGGCCGTTTCAGCGGTTGCCGCGATTTGGGCCTATATTTTTTCGTTCTTTTGCCATACTATCCCCTGTACCCAGAGGGAGAACGCAGCGCGAAAAGAAGGGGTGTCGGTATGGAACGATTCTCGATCAGGCCCAGGATCACCTTTGGGCCGGGGGCCCTGGCCGAGCTGGAGGCCCTGGCGGGGAAGCGGGTGCTGCTGGTCACCGACGGCTTCCTGGCCTCCTCGGGGCTGGCGGGCCGGGCGGCGGAGCGGCTCACCGGGCCGGTGGAGGTCTTTGACAAGGTGGAGCCCGACCCCTCCCTCCGCCTGGTGGCGGAGGGGGTGGCCGCCCTGGAGGCCTTCCAGCCCGACGTGGTGGCGGCCTTCGGGGGCGGCTCCCCCATGGACTGCGCCAAGGCCATGTGCTGGTTCTCCCGGCGCAGGCCGCCCCTGTGGTGCATCCCCACCACGGCGGGCACCGGCAGCGAGGTCACCTCCTTCGCCGTCCTCACCGACACCGACCGGGGGGTGAAGGTCCCCCTGGTGGAGGAGGGGCTCCTGCCCGAGGCGGCCATCCTGGACCCCGCCCTCCTGGCGGGGGTGCCGGCCAAGGTCACCGCCGACACGGGCATGGACGTGCTCACCCACGCCGCCGAGGCCTACGTGGCCCGGGGGCACAGCCCCTTCAGCGACGCCCTGGCGGAGAAGGCCTTCACCCTGGCCTACGCCCGCCTCCCCGCCGCCTTCGCCGGGGATGGGGAGGCCAGGGGGGACATGCTCCTTGCTTCCTGCATGGCGGGCATGGCCTTCAACGCCGCCGGGCTGGGGGCCTGCCACGCCCTGGCCCACGCCCTGGGCGGGCGGTTCCACCTGCCCCACGGCCGGCTCAACGCCCTCTTGCTGCCGGAGGTGATGGCCTGCAACGCCGGGGACCGCTGGGTGGTGGCCCGGTACGCCGCCCTGGCCAAGGCCTGCGGCCTGGCGGGCACCCACCGGGCCCTCTCCGCCGCCCTGGTCCGGCTGCGGACGGGACTGGGGCTGCCCAACCGGCTGGAGGTGGAGCCGGAGGCCCTGGGGGCCGCCCTGGAGGACCTGACCGCCGCCACTCTGGCCGACCGCTGCATGGAGCAAAACCCCGTCCGGCTGGGGCCGGAGGAGGTCAAGGCCCTGCTGGTCCGGGCGGGAGGACTGGGGGGACGGCCGTGAGGGAGACGCTTCGGTCGGTAGGCATTGACATTGGTACAAGTACGACCCAATTGGTGATTTCCCACCTGACCCTGGAGAACCGGGCCAGTCCCTTCACGGTGCCCCGGGTGGCCATCACCGGCCGGGACATCGTCTACTGGGGCGGCATCCATTTCACCCCCCTCCGCTCCGACACCGTCATCGACGCCACCGGCGTCCGGGCCATCGTGGCCGGGGAGTATGAAAAAGCGGGCCTCCGGCGGGAGGAGGTGGAGACGGGGGCGGTCATCATCACCGGGGAGACCGCCCGGAAGGAGAACGCCCGGGAGGTCCTCTCCGCCCTCTCGGAATTCGCCGGGGACTTCGTGGTGGCCACCGCCGGGCCCGACCTGGAGTCCATCCTGGCCGCCCGGGGAGCGGGGGCGGATGAATACTCCAAGAAATATCGGTGCAAGCTATTGCACTTTGACATCGGCGGCGGCACCTCCAACCTGGCCCTCTTCGACCGCGGGAAGCTGCTGGAGACCGGCTGCCTGGACATCGGCGGGCGGCTGCTGAAAGTGGACGGCGGGGGCCGGGTGGTCTACCGCTCGCCCGCCCTCCGGCCCTGGGCCGAGCTGCTGCCCCCTATGGGCCGGCGGGTGGAGGCCGCCGATCTGGCCCCTCTGGTGGACGCCATGACGGCGGCCCTGGAGGAGGCGGTCCCGGAGGATGTCCATGTCCTCTCCTTTTCCGGGGGCGTGGCCGACTGCATGTGGGAAGGGCCGTCAGATTGGCGGACCTATGGAGACGTCGGCCCCCTGCTGGGCCCCGCCCTCCGGCGGCGGCTGGAGGGGGCGGGCTATACCCTGGTCCGGGGGGCGGAGACCATTCGGGCCACGGTGGTGGGGGCGGGGGCCCACTCGGTGGAGGTCTCCGGCTCCACCATCTACTGCCGGGACGTGACCTTCCCCCTGAAAAACCTCCCCGTCCTCCGGCTCGCCCCCGAGGAGGAGGCCGCCGGGGAGGAGGCCCTGGCGGCGGCGGTGGAGCGGAAGCTCTCCTGGTACGCCGACCAGGAGGGGCTGAGCCAGGCGGCCCTGGCCCTCACCGGGGAGGTGTCACCCCCCTACAAGCGGGTGGCACAGCTGGCCCGGGGGCTCCGGGCGGGGCTGGCCCCCCTGGAGGCGGCGGGGCACTTCCCTGTGGTGGTGGTGGAGCGGGACATGGCCAAGGTCCTGGGTCAGGCCATGGGGGGAGAGGGCCCCCTGCTGTGTCTGGACGGAGTGCGGGTCCGGGAAGGGGACTACATCGACATCGGCGCCCCCGTGGCCGGGGGCAGCGTGCTGCCGGTGGTGGTCAAGACCCTGGCCTTTACAAACAGTGAGCCCGGCGAGGACCGGGCGAGGAGGGACTTATGATACTCAAGACCAAGCTGCTGGGCCGGGTCTACGACTTTCCCACGGTCCGGGAGGTCATGGCCAAGGCCAACGAGGAGAAGTCGGGGGACCGCCTGGCGGGCATCGCCGCCGGGAACGCCGAGGAGCGGGTGGCCGCCAAGGTGGTGCTCTCCGGCCTGACCCTCAACGACCTGCGCAATTCCCCCGCCGTCCCCTACGAGACCGACGAGGTCACCCGCATCATCCAGGACGGGGTCAACGAGAAGATCTTCGCCTCCATCCGGAACTGGACGGTGTCCGAGCTGCGGGAGTGGCTCCTGGACGAGGCCAACGACGGCGCCGCCATCCGGCGGATCTCCCGGGGCCTCACCAGCGAGATGGTGGCGGCGGTCGCCAAGCTCATGAGCAACCTGGACCTCATCTACGCCGCCAAAAAGCTGCGGGTCACCGCCACCTGCAACACCACCATCGGGGAGCCGGGGACCCTGTCGGCCCGGCTCCAGCCCAACCACCCCACCGACGACCCCGACGGCATCCTGGCCTCCCTGCTGGAGGGCCTCACCTTCGGGTCGGGGGACGCGGTGCTGGGCCTCAACCCGGTGGACGACAGCGTGGAGAGCGTCACCCGGGTGCTGGAACGGTTCCGGGAGGTGAAGGAGAAGTGGGCCATCCCCACCCAGACCTGCGTGCTGGCCCACGTCACCACCCAGATGGAGTGCATCCGGAAGGGGGCCCCCGCCGACCTCATCTTCCAGTCCATCGCCGGCAGCCAGAAGGGCAACGAGGCCTTCGGCTTCACCGCCGGCACCCTGGCCGAGGCCCGGGAGCTGGCCCTGAGGGAGGGCACCGCCACCGGCCCCAACGTCCTCTACTTTGAGACCGGCCAGGGCTCCGAGCTCTCCAGCGAGGCCCATTACGGCGCCGACCAGGTGGTGATGGAGGCCCGGTGCTACGGCTTTGCCCGGCCCTTCGCCCCCTTCCTGGTGAACACGGTGGTGGGCTTCATCGGCCCGGAGTACCTCTACAACGCCAAGCAGGTCATCCGGGCGGGGCTGGAGGACCACTTCATGGGCAAGCTCACCGGCGTGCCCATGGGCTGCGACGCCTGCTACACCAACCACATGAAGGCCGACCAGAACGACATCGAGGACCTGGTGTCCTCCTCACCGCCGCCGGGTGCAACTACTTCATGGGCATCCCCCACGGCGACGACGTGATGCTCAACTACCAGACCACCGGCTACCGGGAGACCGCCGCCCTCCGGGAGCTCTTCGGCCTCACCGCCATCCGGCCCTTCCAGGACTGGCTGGAGAAGATGGGCTTTGTGGAAAACGGCAAGCTCACCCCCCTGGCGGGGGACGGCTCGGTACTGCTGGCATGAGGCGGCGGGCGGCCGCAGGCCGCCCCTACGCCAGTGCGGCGACCTGTGGTCGTCCGAAGCTGAGCCGGACTGCGGCGTTTCCCCTCATCAGTCAGCCCTGGGGGCTGCCAGCTTCCCCCGGGGGAAGCCTATAAGGAGGTTTCGACTTTGAACGAGAAAGAACTGCGGGCCCTAGTGGAGCGGATGGTGGCCGATCTGATGGGCCAGGCCCCCACCCCCCAGGTGAAGGCCGCCGACTACCGGCCCATGGAGCCCGGCCCGGCAGCCGAGGGCGGAGAGCTCACCGACCTTGCCGCCATCGACCTGAGGCGGCTCTACCTGGTCCAAAACCCGAAGAACGGCCCCGCCTTCCTGGCGCTCAAGGCCAAGACCCCCGCCCGGCTGGGCATGGGCCGGGCGGGGGCGCGGTATAAGACCGAGACCATGCTCCGTATGCGCTGCGACCACGCCGCCGCCCAGGACTCGGTGTTCTCCCACGTGAGCGAGGACTTTGTGAAGGGGCAGGGCTATGTCCCCCTCCAGACCCTGTGCAAGGACAAGGACGAGTACCTGACCCGGCCCGACAAGGGCCGCCGCTTCGACGAGACCAACCAGGCCGTCATCCGGAAGGCCCTGGGCCACGGCCCCAAGGCGGCCCTGGTGGTGGGGGACGGCCTCTCCTCCGCCGCCATCGAGGCCAACGCCGCCGACTGCATGGAGGCCATCCGGGCGGGGCTGAAGGGCTGCGGCATCGACCCCGGCCCCACCCTCTTCGTGAAATACTGCCGGGTGGGGGCCTCCGACCACATCGGGGAGCTCACCGGGGCGGAGGTGGTGTGCATGCTGGTGGGGGAGCGGCCCGGCCTGGTGACGGCCGAGTCCATGTCGGCCTACCTCACCTACGGCGCCCACATCGGCATCCCGGAATCCAGCCGGACCGTCATCTCCAACATCCACCGGCAGGGGACGGCGGCGGTGGAGGCCGGCGCTCATATCGCCGAGTTAATCAAGACCATGCTGGAAAGGAAGGCGAGCGGCATTGATCTGCGTTGACAGCGCCGGCCTCCACGGGGCCCCGCGTAGCGGGGCGGCGCAAATGCGCCGGAGCCCGACGGAATTCACTTCCGGCGGGCGAAATGAGATCGCCCATGGGGCCCCCGCCCGGCCGGCCGGGCGGGGAATGGCCGGCGCGCACATCGCCGAGTTAATCAAGACCATGCTGGAAAGGAAGGCCAGCGGCATCGAGCTGGCAAAGGAGGTGAGGATATGACGGGAGATCTGCTCAAGGCCAACGTACTCTCCACCCGCACCATCGCCAACGTCTCCGAGCCCCTGGCGGAGAAGCTGGGCTTAAAGCCGGAGCACCGCACCATCGGCATCCTCACCGCCGACAGCGACGACGTGACCTACTGCGCCCTGGACGAGGCCACCAAGGCCGCCGCCGTGGAGGTGGTGTATGGCCGGAGCCTCTACGCCGGGGCGGGCAACGCCGCCACAAAGCTGGCGGGGGAGGTCATCGGCATCCTGGCCGGTCCCGACCCCTCGGAGGTGCTCAGCGGCCTGCGGGCGGCGGCGGCCTTCTTCGAGAGCGGGGCGGGCTTCCGCTCGGCCAACGCCGACGACTCCATCCCCTACTTCGCCCACACCGTGGCCCGGACGGGGAGCTACCTCTCCAAGACCGCCGGGGTGCGGGAGGGGGAGGCCCTGGCCTACCTCATCGCCCCTCCCCTGGAGGCGGTGGTGGGGCTGGACGCGGCCATGAAGGCGGCGGACGTGACCCTGGCCGCCCTCTTCGAGCCCCCCAGCGAGACCAACTTCGGCGGCGGCCTCCTCACCGGCACCCAGAGCGCCTGCAAGGCCGCCTGCGAAGCCTTTGCCCAGGCGGTAATAGACATCGCCGGGCGTCCCAGGGAGGTCTGAGACATGGGGAAACGGACAGGCGGCCTGCGAGCGGAAGCGAGCCGCGCCGCAGGCGCGTACAAGCGTTTTGGGCCGTCGGCCCAAAACCTTGGCGCAGGGGCAATTCACTTGCCCCGAGCATGTGAAATGGACCGGGACCCCGCCGGATGGAACATCCGGTGGGTCGCCTGCGAAGCCTTCGCCCAGGCGGTAATAGACATCGCCGGGCGCCCCAGAGAAGTGTAAGGACCGTAGGGGCGGCCTGCGGCCGCCCGAGATCCGGAAGGAGGGAACCATTTGGACAAAGACCTGCGCTCCATCCAGGAGGTCCGGGACCTGCTGGAACGGGCCTGGACGGCCCAGCGGGCCCTGGCGGCCATGGACCAGGAGGACCTGGACCGCGTCACGGCGGCCATCTCCAAAGCGGGGGCCGAGCAGGCCCGGCGCCTGGCACAGATGGCGGTGGAGGAGACGGGCTACGGCAGGGTGGAGGACAAGACCCTCAAGAACCGCTTTGCCGCCCTCACCCTCTACGACGCCATCAAGGAGGAAAAGACCCACGGCATCCTGGCCCAGGACCAGGAGCGGCGGACCATCGACATCGGGGTGCCGGTGGGGCCGGTGGCCGGGCTGGTGCCCTCCACCAACCCCACCTCCACCGTCATCTACAAGGCCATGATCTGCATGAAGGCGGGCAACCCCATCGTCTTTTCTCCCCACCCCAGCGCCGTGGGGTGCATCGCCGAGACGGTGCGGGTGGTGGACCGGGCCGCCCGGCAGGCGGGCGCCCCGGAGGGGGCGGTCTCCTGCATCGCCACCCCCACCCTGGAGGCCACCCAGGCCCTCATGAAGCACCGCCGCACCCGGCTCATCCTGGCCACCGGGGGGGCCGCCATGGTCAAGGCGGCCTACTCCTCCGGCACCCCCGCCATCGGCGTGGGGGCGGGCAACGGCCCGGCCTATATCCACCCCACCGCCGACGTCCGCCAGGCGGTGAAGCGGATCCTGGACTCCAAGACCTTCGACAACGGCACCATCTGCGCCAGCGAGCAGTCCATCGTCACCACAAGGGCCATGGAGAAGGCGGTGACGGCGGAGCTGGAGCGGCAGGGGGCCTACGTCCTCAGCGGCGAGGAGCACAAGAAGCTCTCCAAATTCATCCTCCGGCCCAACGGCACCATGAACCCCGCCATCGTGGGCAAAAGCGTGGAGACGGTGGCCGCCCTGGCGGGGCTGGGCGGGGTGCCCGCCTCGGCCCGGGTGCTGGTGGCCCGGGAGACCGGCGTGGGTCCCGGCTACCCCTATTCCAGCGAGAAGCTGGGCCTCATCCTGGCCTACTACGTGGAGGAGGATGAGGAGGCGGTGCTCCGCCGCTGCGTGGAGATCCTGGACTGGGAGGGGGCGGGACACACCTTCTCCATCCACGCCGAGGACGAGGCGGTGGTCAAGCGCTTCGCCCAGGCCGTCCCCGCCAGCCGGGTGCTGGTGAACACACCCTCCTCCCTGGGAGGCATCGGGGCCACCACCTGCCTCTTCCCCGCCCTCACCCTGGGGTGCGGGGCGGTGGGGGGCTCCTCCTCCTCCAACAACATCGGCCCCCTGGACCTCATCAACATCAAGCGGGTGGCCTGGGGCGTGAAGGAGCTGGAGGAGCTTCGGGATAGCGGCGCCCCGGAGCGGAGCGCCGGGCGGGTGGACGACGCCCTCCTCCGCTCCCTGGTGGAGCAGATCGTCAGGAGGCTGACCTGAGATGAAACAGGAAAAAAACAAGAAGGGCATCCCCTCGGCGTCGGCGGCCCTGGCCTCGGAGGGGGTCATGCCCCCCGCCGCCGGGGACAACGTCCTGGATGAGGTGCAGGCCGAGGGGACCATGCGCAACCCCTACGCCAACCTCCTCCGGCAGACCGGGCGGCTGTCCGGGGAGCTGGAGGCCGCCGACCTGGAGCCGCCCTCCCCCTCCGGGGACGTGGCCAAGCCCTTCTCCCGGTCCAAGCGGCTCAGCGCCGATGGCGGCCCCACGGCCTGGGACCAGCCGGAGCCGCCGGGGGCGGCGGACAAGCCCGCCCGGAGCCGGAAGAAGGAGCGCCCGCCCGCCCCGGCGGCGGAGGAGGATCCGGGCATGGCCGCCCTGGCCGCCGCCGTGCTGGGGGGCGGTCAGACCGAGCAGAAGGACGGCAGGGGGGAGACCCCCAGACAGGAAAGGAGCAAGACGACAATGGCAAACACGAACGCGCTGGGTATGGTGGAGACACGGGGACTGGTGGGGGCCATCGAGGCCGCCGACGCCATGGTGAAGTCGGCCAACGTCCAGCTGGTGGGCAAGGAGCAGGTGGGGGGCGGCCTGGTGACCGTCATGGTCCGGGGGGACGTGGGGGCCGTGCAGGCGGCCACCGACGCCGGCGCCGCCGCCGCCGAGAAGGTGGGGGAGCTCATCTCCGTCCACGTCATTCCCCGCCCCCACGCCGAGGTGGACGGCATCCTGCCCCACAAGGCCGGGGAATTCGACCGGGAGGGCTAAGCCGTGGCCCTCTTGACGGAGGAGCGGGTCCGGCAGATGTCGGATAACGGCACCCGGGGACCGGTGGTGGTGGCCCGGGGGGACGTCCTCACCCCCTCCGCCCGGTCCTTCCTGCGGGAGCACCGCATCGAGGTGGTCTACCCCCAGGGCAGAGAGGAGGACGGCTCCGCCGCCCGATATCAGACCCCCTTCGGGGTGGGCCTGGAGGAAAAACCGGAGCACATGACCCACCTGAGGGGCAACCTCCTGGTCTTCAAGGACCACCCCCGCATCGCCTTCCGGGGCATGATCGACCTGCTGGAGGGGGAGATCGCCCTGTGCCAGCAGGTCTGTGTCCGGGAGGGAGTGCCCGCCCTGGCGGAGGAGCTGGAGGAGGTGCTGGACTTCGTCCGGCACTTCATCCGCTTCGACGTGCTCTCGGAGCCGGTGGGGGAGGTCAGGCTCTGCGGCATGACCCCCGAGGAGCTGCGGGAGCGCTCCCACTACCCGGAGAAATACTACGGACAGGGCCACTTCCTCATCCACTACACCGACTCCCCCGCCATCCTGGCGGTGAACAAGGTGCGCGCGGTGGTCCGGCAGACGGAGCTTGCCGCCTACCGGGCCTTCCGGGACGAGAACGGCGGCGTGGCCCGGGGGGATATCATCCTGGGCCTCAACCGGCTCTCCTCCCTGCTGTGGATCATGATGATCCGGCTGAAGGCCGGAGACTACCCAAAGGGCTGAGGAGGTGGACCGGTGGAGCTGGAGACGCGGGCCGACGGGCTGGTCATCACCCGGCTGCCGGTGGAGCAGATGGGGGCGCTGGCCCTGGGCCTGGCCCTCACCGACGGGGAGGGGGCGGTCCTCCGGGCCCTGCTGGAGGGGAAAAAGGTCCGGGTCCTGGAGTCGGGCCTGGAGTACAAGGACTA
>DXDV01000170.1 GCA_019115345.1 Candidatus Intestinimonas stercorigallinarum
GCCGGAATTCATTCCGGCAGGGTACAGGCTGTCAAAAAAGTGGCACCACGCAAAACAAGCCACGGGGGAAAAGTGTGAAAGGGGGTCAGGACTGCCGGTGGCAGTCCTGATGCCTTCGAGCAAAGCCACACTGAAACAGGTGAGCCCCCACTTTCGCGTGCAGTCAGGAACTTTTTCGATGAAATCGAAAAAGTCAGCAGCTTGTAGAAAAAGCCAAAGTGGGCTTTTTCTACAAGCTGTACCCTGCCGGAGTTCATTCCGGCAGGGTATTTTTTGTGCTTGGTTCACCCGGCGGCGCTCTCCCCGTCCAGGACGGCGGCGACGGCGTCGTAGTCGGCGGCCACCACCAGCACCACGGTGCTGCCCGCCTGGCGGACCACAGCGCTTTGCAGCTTGGGCAGGTCCTCGGGCTTGTACTGCACCTCGGTCTCGGTCTCTGTCTGGGCGGTCAGGTGGGCCTCCACCGCCGTCTTGGCCGCGGCGGCGGCCTCCTCGTCGGCCATGGTCACGATGACCAGCTCCTCATAGCCCCCCTCCAGGGAGGTGTAGACCGCCGCCGCCTCGGGCTCGCTCTCCAGCCCCAGGTAGGCCGACACCAGGTCGGCGTCCAGCCGGGAGAGCTCCTGGCTGAAGGCGCCGGAATCCAGCAGGGCCTGGGCGGTGGTCTCGGGGTCGTAGCCCGCCGGGGCGGGGTCCTGTCCGCCGCAGGCCGCCAGGAGGGCCAGGGCCAGGGCGGCCAGGGGGATCAACAGCTTTTTCATGGGGACATCTCCTTCGTGTTTTCCTCCGCCGGCTGTCCGGCGGCGTAGGCCGCCGGGTCCACCGTGTGGGTCTTTAAGTAGGAATACCACTTCTCATACCAGCTCCGGGTGAAGTGGATGCCGTCGGTGGTCCCCTCCGGGGGGAGGGAGCCGGTATCGTCGGCCAGGGCGGCGGCCACGTCCACGTAGACCACCCCTTTCCCGGCGCACAGCTCCCGTAGGAGCTCGTTGTACCGGGCCACGTTTTCGTTGCTCAGCCAGTCGGCCGGATTGGTCTGGCGGGCCTTCTCCGGCTCGATGGGGGGCAGGGACTGGATGTAGAGGACCGCCTCCGGCTGCCGGGCCCGGATCTCGTCCACCGTCCGGGCGAAGGCATCGGCAAAGGCGGCGTCGTCCCCGTAGCCCAGCTCGTTGACGCCGAACATGAGGTAGACCTTGCCGTACTGCTTCTCCTCCAGCCACTCCAGCACCGTCTTTTTGTCCCCCACCCCGTTTTTGGGGACGGCCCGGACGTCCACCACGTCGTTGCCCACCACGTGGAAGATCATGAGGGACTTGTAGGCCAGAAAGTCGGCCCCCCGGATACCGCTGTACAGCCGCAGGCCGTCGGTGCGGGAGTCCCCCAGAAAGACGGCGTCGGCAAACCAGTCGTCCTCCACCGCCTCCCGCTCCGGCGCGGGCTGGGTGAAGTCAAAGCCGGGGACCGGGGTGGGGGTGGGCTCCGGGGCGGGGGAGGGGGTCGCCCCCGCCTCCGGGGGGAATGCCTGGGCCCGGACCGCCGGGGAGGCCGTCTCCGCCGGGGCGGGCTGCTGGGCCAGGGCCCCCAGGGAGACCGCTCCGATGAGGGCGGCGCAGGCCAGCAGGGCGCTCAGGGCCAGCCGCCGGCGGTGTCCGGTCCGGCAGTCCCCGGCCTCCTGGCCGCCGGGTCCGTCCAAATGCGCGTGTTCCTTCATGCAAGGGTCTCCTCTCTCTGTCTTGTGATCAGGCTCCCCGGCCCTGCCGCCGGCGCTGGAGCATACTGTGCATCCGCACCAGGGAGGAGACCACCAGCACCCCCACCGCCAGGGACCCGGCAATGCACAGGGTGTGGAGCCCGGTGGTGAGGAAATCCTGGGTGTCCCCCCGGAGGGCGGCGTCCATCATGTTGTAGATGCCGGCGCCCGGCACCAGGGGGATGAAGGCGATGAGCAGATAGCCGGTGGCGGGGCATTTCCGCACCCGGGCCATGACCTCGGAGTAGGCCGAGAGAAAGACCGCCGCCAAAAAAGACTGGATGAGGTCGTTTTCCCCCACCAGGGGGCCGGTGAGCAGATAGACCAGCCAGGCCAGGGCGCCCCCCAGGGCGCACAGCACCGCCCCCGGACCCCGGATGCGGAAGAGGACGCAGAAGCCCAGGCAGGCCAAAAAGGCATAGAGGCAGGGCAGCAGCAGCTCCGGCATATCAAGCCACCCCCCACAGTCCGCCGGCCAGGCTCAGGGCCACGCCGGTGCCCAGGGCGATGCCCGCCCCGGTGAGGAGGGCTTCGGCCAGCTTCACCAGCCCGGACATCATGTCCCCGGCGATGACGTCCCGCATGAAGTTGGTCATCACCAGGCCGGGGGCCTGGGCCATGATCCCTCCGATGATGATGAGGTCGATGTGCTCCCCCAGCCCCAGGGCGGTGAGCCCGGAGGCCAGCAGGCCGCAGAAAAAGCCGCCCACCATGGTTTTGAAAAAGAGGTTGGTGCCCAGCCGGGTCATGAAGGGGACCACCAGGCCCACCGCCAGGCCGCACAGCCCGCCGCACAGGGCGTCCCGGGCGGTGCCGCCGAAGAAGAGGCAGAAGGCGGAGGTGAGGAGGAAGTAGGCCGCCAGCTGCACCGCCAGGGGGGCGTCGGGGCTCTCCTCCAGGGTGCGGGCCAGCGCCCGCTCGGCCTGGTCCAGGGCCACGGGCTGGGTGCACAGCTGCCGGCACAGGGCGTTGAGGGCCTCCATCCGGCTGATGTCGGTGCCGTGGCCGGGCACCCGCCGGACACGGGTGATGGGTTTCTGCCCCGGGGCGGTCAGGCTGACGATGACGCAGTTGGGGATGACAAAGACCTCCCCGGTCTCCACCCCATAGGCCGTGAGGAGGTACTGCACCGACTCCTCCACCCGGTAGATCTCCGCCCCGCTGAGCAGTAGATGGTAGCCCAGGTCGCTGCTCAGGGTCAGCAGTTTGTCATAGTCCAAGTCTGCGGCACCTCTCTCCATCCACATATAAATAAGACGCTCCGCCCCGTCAAAAAGTTTTCACGTCCCGCCCATGGCCCGCCGCTCCGCCGAGAGCTCCCGGACCAGCCGCGCAAAGCTCCAGGCGGCGTTGGCGCCGGTGAGCACGGCCTTCAGGGCGGGGGGCGCTCCGGCGGCCTTGAGGGCCTCCAGCACAGCGTCCAGGGTGTCCCGGTCCACCCCGCAGAACACCAGGGTCCGCTCCTCCGGGGGCGTCCCCCCCTCCTGCCCCTCCGGGCAGCCCGGAAGGCCCGCCAGGAAGCCCACGCTCCGGCCCGTCCGGCTCCGGGGGACGGGGACGACCTCCAGCCCGAACCGGCGGCACACCCCGGCAATGGGGCCTGACCCCATCAGCGCCAGGGGCTCATAGTACAAAACCGACGCCATCGTTCCGCCTCCTTTTTCCGCCCGCCCCGAGGAGGGCGGGGGATGTCGCACCATTCAGTATAGCAGATACCCCCGCGGGTTGTCACCTGTGATTTTCCCCCTTTTCCGGGGAAAGACCGCGGCCCGGAGTTCCTCCGGGCTGTCAGGGGATGTAAAGTTCGGGCCAGAAGTGGGGCTTTTCCCGCCGGCCCAGACGCACGGGCTGGCCGTGATCCCTGCCGAAGGTCTCCGTCTCGACCCGCTTGATGCGCACGGGATCTACCGGCGTGTTGATCTTGACCTCCGGCAGGCCGGGGTAGGCCGCCGGGACGGTTTCCAACCGTTCCAGCCGGCGCAGCTCCTCCAGCCCCCGGGTCACCCTTCCGAAAATGGGGTATTTCCCTGTGATGGCGGGGCAGTCCGCCAGGGGGAAGAAAAACTCTCCGCCGGAAATATCGGGCAGAGGGCCGTCCCCATAGCCGCCCATTCCGACGGTCCCGAAGCTCGCCTCCAGATATCGCCCGCTCCTCACGTCGTTGGGGATGAAGTAGCAGGCCTCCGGGCGGCCAAAGGCGTGGTAGCTGACGTCCACCACCCACCCCGGAACGATGCGCTCGATGGGGTAGTGGTCAAAGATCCCCCTCCGGGCCAGGCTGAGAAAGCTGGTCACCGCGTGCGGGGCGATCTCCGGATACAGCTCCAGAGAGATGGCTCCGCCATTGGAGAGGGTGATGGCTGCTGTGGGATGACGCATGGTCTGACCTCCTTCGCTCCGACTGTGACGGCCATGTCCATTATATCAGGACGCCGCCCGCAAATCCACCGTAATGCGTACGGAACAAAGCGGAACGCCAGGGCTTCCGGCTCTCTTCTATACGCAGTCCCAGAAAGGTCTTGGGCCATTCGGAAAAGAGAGGGAAAGACAGGCCGCTTTCTCGCTTTAACGCATTGACACAATGCTGCGGCAATGATACAATTTGAGGGAACTTTATCCACATGCGGCGTACATTCCACCTGGGAACGGCTGATCCCAAGGGGAGAGGCAGGCGGGCTTCCGCCGGGCGCAAGATCCCCGGATCAGCGGTCGCCCAGAAAAAGCGGGGAGGTCATGTTATGAAAGTTGCCACTGACATCGGCGGGACGTTTACCGACCTGGTCGCCATCGACGAGCGCGGCGGGCTGATCCTGGAAAAGGCCCACACCACGCCGCCAAATTTCGATCAGGGCGTGATGGACGTGCTGGCGAAGAGCGGGCTGGAGCCAAAGAGCATCGATGCCTTTTTCCACGGCACCACCACCATCATCAACGCCCTGACCGAGCGCAAGGGGGCCAAGACCGCCCTCATCACCACCAAGGGCTTCCGGGACATCCTGGAGTTAGCCAGGGGCAACCGCCCGGACCTCTTCAACCTGGTGTTTGAAAAGCCGGAGCCCTTCGTGCCCCGGTATCTCCGCCGGGAGGTGACGGAGCGGATGAGCTACAAGGGGGAGGTCGTCACCCCCCTGAGCGAGGCGGACATCGCCGCGGCGGTGGACTACCTGAAAAAAGAGCAGGTGGAGGCCATCGCCGTCTGCTACATCAACTCCTACGCCAATGAGGACCACGAGCGGCGGACGGTGGAGAAGATCAAGGAGCTGTGGCCCGAGGTCTATGTGTGCCCCTCGGTGGACATCACCAAGGAGTGGCGGGAATATGAGCGCACCTCCACCGCCGTGCTCAACGCCTATGTGATGCCCACGGCCTCCTCCTACATCGACCGGCTGGGCCAGCGGCTCACCGACGCCGGCATCTCCGGCAGCCGGTACATCATGCAGAGCAACGGCGGCACCACTACCTTCGACCAGTCCAAGCTCACCCCCATCAATGTGGTGGAGTCGGGGCCGGTGGCAGGGGTGCTGGGCTCCGCCATCCTGGGCAGCCTCATCGACGAGCCCAACATCATCGCCTTTGACGTGGGCGGCACCACGGCCAAATGCTCCCTCATCGACAGGGGAGAGGTAAAGGTCACCACCTCCTATTACATCGAACGCAGCGAGCGCAGCGCTGGCTATCCCATCATGGCCCCGGTGGTGGACATCGTGGAGATCGGCAACGGCGGCGGCTCCATCGCCTGGATCGACGAGGGGGGCTCCCTGAAGGTGGGGCCCAGGAGCGCCGGGGCCCTGCCGGGGCCGGTGGCCTACGGGAAGGGGGGCGAGGACCCCACCACCACCGACGCCAACCTCATCGCCGGGCGCCTCTCCGCCAAGAACTTCGACATGGAGGTCTCCCTGGACCACGTCCGCGCCGCCCTGGCGGAGAAGGTGGGCAAAGCCTTCGGCATCGGGGCCGAGGAGGCCGCCGAGAGCATCATCCGGGTGGCCGACTCCAACATGATGAACGCCCTGAAGCTCATCTCTGTGCGCCGGGGCTACGACCCCCGGGACTTCGCCATGGTGGCCTTCGGCGGCGGCGGACCCATGCACGGGCCCACTCTGGCCCGGGAGCTGAGCATCCGGAAGGTGATCGTCCCGGTGGCCGCCTCCGTGTTCTCGGCCTGGGGCATGCTCATGAGCGACATCCGCCACGATTTTATCCAGACCAGGATCCTCTCCTTTGCCGACGCCCCCATGGACACCCTCAACGCCATGTGGCAGGAGCTGATGGGGGAGGCCAACGCCCGCTTTGCCGCCGAGGGCATCGCCCCGGAGCAGGCCATGTTCCGCTTCATCGCCGATATGCGGTATATGGGCCAGGAGCACACCGTCCAGGTGTCCGCCCCCGCCTTCCCCTGGAAGGAGGAGGACCGGGCGGAGATCCTCAGCCGCTTCCACAAGACCCACGAGCACTTCTACACCTTCTCCCTGCCCGACACCCCGGCGGAGATCGTCAACCTCCACCTGGTGGCCTACGGACAGCTCCAAAAGCCCGCCCTTCAGGAGATCCCCGCCCAGACGGGGGACCTCTCCGGAGCGCTGAAGGAAACTCGGAAGGTGTTCTTCTCCGGCGACGGCTGGCTGGACACCCCCATCTATGACCGGAGCAAGCTGGGCTGGGGCGCCCAGGCCCAGGGCCCCCTGGTGGTAGAGGAACCCACCACCGCCACGGTGGTCTGCCCCGGACAGACGCTGTCGGTGGACCGCTACGGCAATCTCATTGTGGAAACGGAGGTACAGTGATGGCTGAGCAGGTAAAGATCAATCCCGTGACCCTGGACATTGTAAAGGACTCTCTCATCGCGATCAGCAACGAGATCTTCTACGCCTTTGCCCAGACGTCCATGAGCCCCATCATCTATGAGACTCTGGACTACGCCAGCGGCATCGCCGACGCCGACGGCCGCCTGCTGACCCAGGGCAACGGCGTCACCGGCTTCATCGGCATGATCTCCCCCATGATCTGCGCCGTCATCGACAAGTACGGCAGGGAGAACCTCCATCCCGGGGACGTGTACATCATCAACGACCCCTTCCTGGGGGGCGGCACCCACATGTCCGACGTGGGCATGGTCATGCCCATTTTCTACAAGGACGAGCTCATCGCCTTTGCCGGCAACAAGGCCCACTGGAGCGACATCGGCGGCATGGCCCCCGGCTCCTTCTCCACCGACGCCACCAATATGTTCCAGGAGGGCATGTGCTTCTCCGGCACCAAGCTGGTGGACCGGGGGGAGCTGGTGGAGCCGGTGTGGGACCTGATGCGCAGCAACATGCGCTATCCCCAGATCTCCCAGGGGGACATGTGGGGCCAGATCTCCTCCCTGCGCACCGGGGAGAAGCGGGTCTGCGAGCTGTGCGAGAAGTACGGCGTGGAGGTGGTCAAGGGCTCCATGGAGCGGCTCATCGCCCAGGGCGAGGCCGTGGCCCGCAAGCGCCTCAAAGAGATGCCCAAGGGTACCTGGGAGATGGACGAGTACATGGACGACGACGGCCACGGCAATCCCGTCCACCTCCAGGTGAAGGTCACCATCACCGACGACGAGTTCCTGGCCGACTTCACCGGCAGCGACCCCCAGGTCATCGGCTGCGTCAACTCCGGGGCCACGGCGGCCTACGCCGGGGTCAAGGTGGTGTTCATGTCGGTGGTGGGACCCGAGCTGGCGGTGAACGACGGGGTCTTCGCCCCCCTGCGCACCATCTGTGAGCCGGGCAGCGTCCTCCAGGCCAACCGCCCCGCCGCCACCTCCTGCTACTACGAGAGCATGATCTACGTCATCGACCTGGTGTGGCGGGCCCTGGCCCCCGCCTTCCCGGAATCCCTGGGGGCGGGGCACCTGCTGAGCGTGTGCACCGTGCTCATGGCAGGCAAGCACCAGGACTTCGGCAACGACTACCTCATCATCGAGCCCACCGTGGGCGGCTGGGGGGCCTGCCGGGGCCACGACGGCCAGGTGGGCCAGTTCTGCGTGGGCGACGGCGAGACCTACAACGTCCCCGTGGAGATGGCCGAGACCCGCTACGGCATCCGCATCGGCGAGCACAGCCTCCACACCGACGGGGCCGGCGCCGGAGAGTTCCGGGGCGGCAGCGGGGCGGTGCGGACCTACCGTTCCATGAACGACAACCAGACCTTTACCGCCTCCTTCGGCCGGAACAAGTGGCCGGTCTGGGGGGCCGACGGCGGCAAGGACGGCTCCATCAACTACTTCCGGTTCATCGACGCCGACGGCACGGTCAGCGAGCCCATGGGCATTGTGGCCCGGCGGGTGATGAACAAAAATGACGTGGTGCGGATGGTCACCGCCACCGGCGGCGGCTACGGCGACCCCTTCAAGCGCCCGGCGGAGAAGGTGGCCATGGACGCCAAGAACGAGTACATCACCGTGGAGCAGGCCAGGACGGACTACGGCGTGGTGCTGGACCCCGACACCTTCGCGGTCCTGGGCCTGACCGAGGAGCGGAAGCGGGCGGAATAGGGCGCTCGCCTCCGGCCTGAAAGGACCCCGTCCAAATACAGCGGATAAAAACGTCATCCCGGATCGTCCATACGGCGATCCGGGATGATTTTTGTACATCATTGGATGGGCGCTATTCCGCGGCAGGGGTCTGGGGGGCGTGCGCCAGGTGGGTCTCCACCAGCTTGAGGAATTCCAGGTCGCTGGAGAAGGGGGTGCGCTCCCCCTTGTCCAACTGCTCCAGGACCCCCTGCCAGGTGGCGTTCTGCCGGGTGAGGATGCGCAGATCGAAGGTGGCCGCCTGTCCCCGGGCCTCCGCCACCGCTTCGGCGGCCATGGCCCCCTCCGGCAGCAGGCCCGCCGGGTAGGCCGGGGCCTCGTGGGTGAAGGAGCGCATGCGCTGGAAGGCCTGGGGGAAATTCTGTTGCTCCAGCAGGTCCTCCAGCTGAAGCAGGAGGCTGCCCAGATCGGTGAAGGGCATGGGGGCGGTGAGCCGCCGGCTGAGGACCCGGCCGCTGGCCCGGCTCCCCTCCAGCCGGTCCACACAGATGCGGATGACTCCGTTTTGGTGGTCGATCTTGGTGGGCATGGCGTGCTCACGTCCTTTCTCGATTAGAACGCCGCGAGGCGCTTTTCCATCCAGTCGGGGTTGGAGGCGTGGCGGAGGGCGGTCTCCCGGGTGATGCGCCCGGCCTTCAGCAGGGCCAGAATGCTCTGGTCCATGGTGACCATGCCCAGGGCCCCCGAGGTGGAGATGACGCTCTCCAGCTGGAAGGCCTTCGACTCCCGGATCATGTTCCGCACCGCCGGAGTGACCAGCATCACCTCGAAGGCGGGGATCAGGCCTCCGTCCACGCCGGGGAGGAGCTGCTGGGAGACCACGCCCTCCAGGGCCTGGGAGAGCTGGGTGCGGATCTGCTGCTGCTGGGCGGGGGGGAAGGTGTCCACGATCCGGTCCACGGTGTTGGCCGCGCCGATGGTGTGGAGGGTGGAGATGACCAGATGGCCGGTCTCAGCGGCGGTGACGGCGGCCTTGATGGTCTCGGCGTCCCGCATCTCCCCCAGGAGGATGATGTCCGGGGCCTCCCGCAGGGCGGCCCGGAGGGCGGCCTCATAGGACTGGGTGTCGGTATAGAGCTCCCGCTGGGTGACCACGCTCTTCTTGTGCTGGTGGAGGTACTCCAGGGGGTCCTCGATGGTGATGACGTGGGCCTCCCGGGTGGTGTT
>DXDV01000019.1 GCA_019115345.1 Candidatus Intestinimonas stercorigallinarum
AGGCCGCCCCTACCCCACCCTTGCGGCGTATGCTTCGTAGGGGCGGCCTGCGGCCGCCCGCCGAACCACATCGCGACCTCCAACCACCGCCAAAGGAGCACCGTATGAAAGAGCTTCTCCACATCCTGGACCGGGTGCCGGAATTCGGCGCCCTGCTCACCGCCCTGGACGCGGGCGCCTGCCCGGCGGCCGTGTCCGGCCTGGCGGCGGTCCACCGCGCCCATTTTTCCGCCGGGCTCCGGACCAGGACCGGCCGGCCGGTGGCGGTGGTGTGCCCCGACGAGGGGGAGGCCCAGCGCCTGGCCCAGGACCTCCGCGCCCTCACCGGCGAAGAGGTCCGCTTCCTCCCCAGCCGGGAGTTCACCTTCCACGACGCCGCCGTGGTCTCCCGGGAGTGGGAGCACCGGCGGCTCTCCGTCCTCCGGGCCATGGCCCAGGGGGAGGCCCCCCTGGTGGTGGCCACCCCGGAGGCCCTCCTCCAGCGGACCCTGCCCAAAGCCCTCCTCCTCCAGACCGTCCACACCCTCCGGGTGGGGGAGGCCCACGACCTGAACGAGCTGGCCGACACCCTCGCCGCCGCCGGCTACGTCCGGTGCGACCAGGTGGAGGGCGTGGGCCAGTTCGCCCTGAGGGGAGGCATCCTGGACCTCTTCTCTCCCGCCGGGGACCACCCCGTCCGCTGCGAGTTCTTCGGGGACGAGCTGGACGCCATGGGGGCCTTCGACCCCGCCACCCAGCGCCGGGTGGAGAACCTCCAGAGCTGCGACATCCTGCCCGTGGCCGAGGTGCTGCCCCAGCTCGCCCCTGGCGGCTGGGCCGGTCTCACCCAGGCCGTGGACGACCTCATCTCCCAGGTGAAGGGCTCCAAGGGGGACCACGCCGCCCTCCTCACCACCCTGGCCCAGGACCGGGAGCGGCTCTCCCAGGGCCTCTCCTTCCCCGCCCTGGACCGCTACCTGGCCCTCATCTACCCCGCCGTGGCCACCGCCGCCGACTACCTCCCGGAGGACGCCCTGGTCTGCCTGGCCGAGAGCCCCCGGGCGGCCGAGCGGGCCCGGAACTACCTCTGGCGGATGGAGGAGGACGTCAAGACCCTGCTGGAGACGGGCCTTGTGGCGGGGCAGGCCGCCCGGTTCACCCGGAGCTTCGAGGAGCTCATGGGGGTGCTGGAGGAGCGGCCGGTGGTCTTTCTGGACACCTTCCCCTCCAGCTCCTACCCCCTGCGGCCCAGGACCCTGCTGGACGTGCTGGCCAAGCAGCTCCCCGCCTACGGCGCCAGTCTGGAGACCGCCGCCGCCGACCTGGAGCACTATCAGCGGGGGGGCTTCGCCGCCGTGGTGCTCACCTCCGCCGAGCGCCGGTGCCTGGACCTCCAGGCCATGCTCCGGGAGAAAAAGGTCCGCGCCGCCGTGGACTTCCAGCTCCACGCCCTCCCCGGCCCCGGCCAGGCCGTCATCTGCCTGGGGGGCCTCTCCGCCGGCTTCGAGTACCCCGGGGCCTCCGCCGCCGTGCTCACCGAGGGCCGCCCCCTCCCCGCCCGGAAGGTCCGGGCCAAAAAGGACTCCAGCCGCCAGAAGCTGGCCTCCTACGCCGACCTCTCCCCCGGGGACCTGGTGGTCCATGAGCACCACGGCATCGGCCGGTACGTGGGCATGGTGAAGATGAGCGCCGACGGGGTGCAGAAGGACTATGTGAAGATTGCCTACGCCGGCACCGACGTGCTCTACGTCCCCGCCACCCAGCTGGACCTGGTGAGCAAGTACATCGGCTCCGGCGATGACACCGAGCACAAGAAGCTCAGCAAGCTGGGGGGCACCGACTGGGAAAAGACCAAATCCCGGGCCAAGCGGGCGGTGAAGGACCTGGCCAAGGGCCTCATCCAGCTCTACGCCCAGCGGGAGCGGCTGCCCGGCCACGCCTTCGCCCCCGACTCCCCCTGGATGCGGGAGTTCGAGGACCAGTTCGAGTACACCGAGACCGAGGACCAGCTCCGGTGCATCCAGGACATCAAGCGGGACATGGAGACCCCCCGGCCCATGGACCGGCTCCTCTGCGGCGACGTGGGCTACGGCAAGACGGAGGTGGCCTTCCGGGCCATCATGAAGTGCGTCCTGGACGGCAAGCAGGCCGCCATCCTGGCCCCCACCACCGTCCTGGCCCGGCAGCACTACCTCACCGCCAAGCGCCGCTTCGCCCAGTTCCCGGTGGAGATCGACGTGGTCTCCCGGTTCCGCACCGCCGCCCAGATGCGCCAGACCCTCATGAACCTGCGCGCCGGGAAGGTGGACCTCCTCATCGGCACCCACCGGCTCTTCAACAAGGACGTGGCCTTCAAGGACCTGGGGCTGCTGGTGGTGGACGAGGAGCAGCGCTTTGGGGTGGCCCACAAGGAGAAGCTCAAGGAGCTCTCCAAGCAGGTGGACGTGCTCACCCTCTCGGCCACCCCCATCCCCCGGACCCTCAACATGGCCCTCTCGGGTATCCGGGACATGTCCACCCTGGAGGAGCCCCCCCAGGACCGGCAGCCGGTGCAGACCTACGTGCTTGAGCACGACTGGGGCGTGCTCAGCGACGCCATGGGCCGGGAGCTGGAGCGGGGCGGCCAGGTCTACTACCTCCACAACCGGGTGGAGACCATCGACCGCACCGCCGCGCGCATCCAGGCCATGCTCCCCGAGGCGCGGGTGGCGGTGGCCCACGGCAAGATGACCCAGGAGGCCATCAACGACGTCATGAGCCAGATGACCGACGGCGAGGTGGACATCCTGGTGTGCACCACCATCATCGAGACGGGCATCGACATCCCCAACGCCAACACCCTCATCATCGAGGACGCCGATAAGATGGGCCTCTCCCAGCTCCACCAGCTCCGGGGCCGGGTGGGGCGGTCGGCCCGGCGGGCCTTCGCCTACATGACCTACCGCCAGGGGAAGGTCCTCAGCGAGGTCCAGTCCAAGCGCCTGGCCGCCATCCGGGAGTTCGCCGAGTTCGGCTCCGGCTTCAAGATCGCCATGCGGGACCTGGAGATCCGGGGCGCCGGC
>DXDV01000171.1 GCA_019115345.1 Candidatus Intestinimonas stercorigallinarum
TCCGATTCGATGATGATGCTGTGCTCCGTGCTCACGGGTCCTCTCTCCTCTCCGGCGGTCACTTCCGCTTGCCCTCCTCGGACTTGCGGCGGTGCTCGTCCTCCTCGTAGGCCTTGATGATGCGCTGGACGATGACGTGGCGGACCACGTCGGCCCCGCTGAGCTTGCATATGGCGATGTCCTCCACCCCGTTCAGGACCCGCATGGCCTCCCGGAGGCCGCTCACCTTGTCGGCGGGCAGGTCGATCTGGGTGACGTCGCCGGTAATGACGATCTTGGAACCGAAGCCCATGCGGGTGAGGAACATCTTCATCTGCTCCCGGGAGGTGTTCTGGGCCTCGTCCAGGATGATGAAGGAATCGTCCAGGGTGCGGCCCCGCATGTAGGCCAGGGGGGCCACCTCGATGCTCCCCCGCTCCAGGTACTTGTTGTAGGTCTCCGGCCCCAGCATGTCGAAGAGGGCGTCGTAGAGGGGGCGCAGGTAGGGGTCCACCTTGCTCTGGAGGTCGCCGGGCAGGAAGCCCAGCCGCTCCCCCGCCTCCACGGCGGGCCGGGTGAGGATGATGCGGTTGACCTGTCCCCCCCGGAAGGCGGCCACGGCGGCGGCTACCGCCAGGTAGGTCTTGCCGGTGCCCGCCGGGCCGATGCCCAGGGTGATGACGTTCCGCTTGATGGCGTCCACATAGCGCTTCTGCCCCAGGGTCTTGGGCTTGATGGGCTTGCCCTTGGCGGTGATGCAGAGCACGTCCCGGGCCATCTGGCCGATCTTGTCCTCCTGCCCCGCCTTCACCAGCTCCAGCACATAGCGCACGTTCTGCTCGTTGATGGGCTCCCCCCGGCCGGAGAGCTCCAGCAGGCCCTGGATGGCCTTGACGGCGTACATTACCGCCTCGGCCTCCCCGGACACCTTCAGGCTGCCGTCCCGGTTCACCACCGACACGTCCAGCTCCCGCTCGATGATGCGGATATTTTCGTCAAAGGAGCCGAAGAGGGCCGCGGCCTCCTCCAGACGCTCCACGCTGATGGTCTGTTCGATCAAATTCCTTCGCTCCTTGCACGTCCCCGGGGCTACTCCGTCTGGGTCCCCGGGAGGATCTCCCCCACCCGGCCGTCAAAGACCGCCTCCCGGCCGATCTGCTCCCGGCACTGGGCCGTCAGCGTCACCGTGAGCATGCCGTCCTCCTCCTCGGCGGAAAAGGCGGTGGACAGGACGCTGCCCTCCGCCCCGATGAGGGCGGTCAGCCGCTCCAGCAGCCGCTCCTCCAGCATGGCCCGGGCGGCGTCGGCCCGGACGGGGGCGGCGGCGGTCTCGTAGGCCCGGTACTCCGTCTCCACCAGGACCAGGGGCATCTCCCGGCCCCCCGGAAGGGTGAGGATGTGGGTCGTAGTCATTTTATCATATCCAGAAGAGGAAATACTAGCCTTTCCGAAAAAATTCACGCTGCGGCCCAGTAGGGAGAGGGACCAGCGCCTCTCCTCCTCCCCGGTGTAGACCTTGACCTGGGCCTCCAGGGGGATGCAGGCCGCCAGGGTCCGGTGGGTGACGGCCCAGACCTCCCCCCTGGCGTGGACCAGCCGCTGTCCGGCGTCCACGGCGGCGTACTGGGGCTCCTTCAGGTCCACCGCCCCGCTGATGACGATCTCTCCCGCCAGCACCGCCTGGCCCTCCCGGAAGAGGGCCTGGCCCTCCAGCACCTCCACCTCCTCCAGGACGCCGTCGGCGGCGGCCACCACATGGGCGGGGGTGGTCTCGTCCCTGGGGGTGGGCGACGGGCTCCGCTCCCGGACCAGCACCTCCGCCCGGGTGCCGTGGAGGTTCACCGACATCCAGGAGAGGCCCTCGATCCGCCGGAGGGCCTCCTGGCTGATCCGCCGCAGGTCCAGCCCCGGGCCGTAGGCCCCCGGGCGCACCCCCTGCCGGGAGAGCTCCATCAGGATGACGGCGGAGGGGACGGTCTCGTTGCCGGAGACCTCCACCGTCAGGATGAACTGGGAGAGGAGGCACACCGCCGCCAAGGCGAGGGCCAGGCCGGCCAGCAGGGCATACCGCCGCCGGAACCCCGCCAGAAACACGGGGAGCCCCGCCCGGCCCTCCAGGCTGGCCGTACACCCGGCCCGCTCCGCCAGCTCCACCGCCCGCCCGGCGTCCCGCCGGAGCACCCGCAGGCGCAGGGACTGCCCGCCCTCCCAGGCCAGGTCCCAGAAGCCCACGCCGCTCTGGGCGCAGAGGTTCAAAAACCGCTCCGGGAAGGGCCCGGAGACGGCAACGCACACGCTGCCCCGGAGAAAATTGATGACGCTCCGCATGTCCCTCTCCCCTTCTCAGGTCAGGTCCACCCCGGCGATCTCCCCGGTGATGAGGAGCTCGGAGGCGTTCATGGCCCGAAGGGCCAGCCCCCGGCCCCGGACCTTCACGATGAGCTTGCCGCCGCTGACGTGGATCTCCTCCTCGCCGTAGGCCAGGATGCCCCGGTGGTTCTCCATCCGCAGCTGCCGGTCTCCCAGCAGCTCCACCCGGGGGAGCCCCGCCACCACGTCCCCCGGCAGATCGAAGGCCTCCGCCGTCTTTTCCAGCAGGCTCTCCCTGCGGCCCTGTCTCTCCATGGTCCCTCCCCCTTTTGGGCTATGTGTATGAAAAAAGGCCGCTCACCTTGCCTGTCCAAGGTGAACGGCCGGTTTCCGCCTCACTCGGGCCGCCGCAGGGCGTAGCGGCGCAGGGCCCGCCGCCGCTCCCGCCAGTCGGGCATGAGGGCGTCCATGACGGCGTAAAAGCCCGGCCCGTGGTCGGGGTGGAGGAAGTGGACCAGCTCGTGGAGGGCCACATAGTCCCGCAGCCCCTCCTCCACCGCCGCCAGGGCGGTGTTGAGGGTGACCACCCCCTTGGCCCAGTGGCAGCTCCCCCACCGGCTGGTCATGAAGCGGACCTTCAGGACCGGAGGCTTCACCCCCAGCGGCTCCACCAGGGGATACACCCGCTCCAGGGCGGCGGCCAGCACCGGCAGGGCCGCCCCCTTCTCCGGCGGCGTCAGGGGGACGCCCAGCTCCGCCCGCCGGCGCTGGTGGGAGAGCACCCAGTCCGCCCGGCTGCGGATAAAGTCGTCGGCCGCCGCTTTGGACACCCGCCGGGGCACCGACAGCGCCGCTGTGCCGTCGCTCCGGATGCGCAGGTTGATGTTTTTGACGGCCTTCACCGTCAGGAAATAGTGGATGGGCCCCAAAGGGGTATCCACCCGGCGCCGCTCCTCCGCCACCGCCGTCTCCTCCTTTTTTCTCCGCATGGGACGGCCCCCGTCCCGCATAGGCTCCTCCCAGCGGAGGTGATGAACTATGTCCAAGCTGCTCTCCCGGCAGGGGGTCCGGGACCTCTTTCTGGGCCTGGGCCTGCTGTGCGCCACCCTGGCCCTCATGTTCTGGCCCCAGGAGGCCATGGAGGCCGCCCGGGAGGGGCTGCGTCTGTGCTACAACGTGATACTGCCCTCTCTCTTCCCCTTCTTCGTCCTCTCTGCCCTGGTGGTGGACCTGGGTCTGGCGGGCTACCTGGGCCGGGCGCTGGAGGGGCTCATGCGCCCCCTCTTCCACGTGCCCGGCGCCTGCGCCTCCGCCCTCGTCCTGGGCTTCGTGGGGGGCTATCCCGTGGGGGCCCGCACCGCCCTCTCCCTCTATCAGAAGGGCATGTGTACCAAGACCGAGGCGGAGCGGCTCCTCTCCTTCTGCAACAACTCCGGCCCCGCCTTCATCCTGGGGGTGGTGGGGGCGGGGATCTTTGCCAGCAGCAGGGTGGGGGTCCTCCTCTGCCTGACCCACGCCGCCGCCTCAGTGTGCGTGGGGCTCCTCTTCCGCTTCTACCGGAGCGGCGACAGGGGCCGGGACCGCCGGAGCGCCCCCACCTTCGGGGCGGAGCGGTTCAGCGCCGCCTTCACCGGCGCTGTGAAGAACGCCTTCCTCTCCACCCTGAACATCTGCGCCTTCGTGGTCTTTTTCACCGTGGCCATCAAGCTCCTCTTCCTCTCCGGGGTGCTGTCCAGCCTGGCGGAGGGGCTGGGCTTCCTCCTGGCCCCCCTGGGCTTTTCCCCCCGGTGGGCAGAGCGGCTCCTCACCGGCCTCATCGAGCTCACCAGCGGGGTGTGGACCCTCACCGGCGCCGGCACCATGTCGGGCAAGGTCTCCATGGCCGCCTTCCTCCTGGGGTGGGCGGGGCTGTCCGTCCACTGCCAGGTCCTCTCCTTCCTGGGGGGGAGCGGCCTGTCCGTCCGGACCTACATCGGCGGGAAGCTCCTCCACGGCGGCCTCTCCGCCCTCTTCACCGCCCTGCTCCTGCGCTTTTTTCCCCTGGAGGAGCCGGTGGCGGCCTATCTCTCCGAGCAGGTGGAGGGCATCGCCCAGGTGGACTTCTCCAGCGCCCTCACCATCTCTCTGGCCGCCGCCTGGGGCATGTGGCTCCTCTTTTTCCTGGCCGCTGCCGCCGCCGTGGGAAAAACCAGTAGAAAAAGGCGCAAAGGTGTAGTATAATGTCCTCTGGTCAGGTCCCCTTTCGGGCCCGGCCCATTGGATCAGAGGGGAGCCTTTTTGTGATGCTGTTTGAAAAGAAGATCGAACCCCGGTGCGCCTACTGCACCCGCTGCGCTCCCCTGGACGAGGAGACCGTCATGTGCCTGAAGAAGGGGGTCATGTCCGCCGCCGACCACTGCCGGGCCTTCCGGTACGACCCCCTCAAGCGGGTGCCGCCCCGGCCCAACGCCCCCGACTTCTCCCGGCTGCGGGAGGAGGATTTCGTCCTGTAAGGGCGGCTTTGTCCATGCTCCGCGCGCGGCGGGGCCGTTGACGCTTCGTGAAAACAAAACGCGTACCACACAAAAGATAGACTGGTCAGCCTTTCTCACCGTCAGGCCGTCCAGTCTATCTTTTTTTGCCGCAGGCCGCATTTTGCGCCGCGGGTACCTGCGATTTCCCTCAGGCAGCGCCCAGCCGCAGGCCGCAGCGCCGGAGGGCGTTTTGGATGGCGATGGCCAGAGGGGGGGCGACGAGGATGGCCACGCCTCCGTTGAAGAGGGAGGTGGGGATCAGGGCCAGCAGGGTCACCGCCGCCGCCTGGGGCTGAAGCCCGCCCAGGAGCATGCCGTTGTAGAAGAAGTCCTTCAGGTAGTAGAGTACGTAGTAGGCAAGGCATCCCGCCGCCGCCGCCATCAGGCAGCGGCCATAGGCGGCAGGCTTGGCCTCCCAGCTCCGCCGCCCCGCGAAGGCGGCCGCCCCCGCCACAAGACCCATGGCCCCCTTGGTGAGGAAGGTGATCCAGCACTCCGCCGCCCACAGGGGGTTGGTGAGGTCGTAGAGGGCGGAGCCCAGCCCCGAGGCCAGGCCTCCCACCGGCCCCAGCAGGAGCCCGGAGAGGACGCACAGAATGTTGGCCAGGGTAAAGGAGGGCACCCCGCCCACCGGCACCGGCAGGACGATCCGGGCGTAGTTGCCCGCAAAGACCAGGGCGGTCATCATGCCCAGCAGGGCCAGCCGCTGGGTCGACATCTTTTCTCTCATGCAAGACCACTTCCTCTGTTGTTTTCTGTGGTCATTATACCTCCCATCTGACATTATTTCAAATCTCAGTTTTTATATATTTGATAAGATCAGATTTCAAATCTACCGGAGGGCGAAGAGCCAGCGGAAGGCCAGACGCTTCCACCAGGGCAGGGCGGCGTCCACCCGGTCCCGCTCGCCCTCCACCGCCGCAGCGGTCCGCTCCCGCTCGGCCTGGGTGAGGGTGTGCTGGCTGAAGCGGGCCTTCAGGGCCAGCTCCTCCACCTGGGGCTGTTCCCTGCCGCCCCAGGGCAGGAGCCGCCTTTGGAGCCGGTAGGCCCAGAGGGCGGCGGCGTTGGCGTCGCCCTCCCGGAGCCGCTTCCGCCACAGGCGGGCGGCAAGCCGCCGCCGGACGAAGAGGAACAGCCACAGCCCCAGGGCCAGGGCGGGCCATTTGAGCATGCTCAGGTCCGCCGTCCGGGCCGTCCCCTCCTCCGTCCCCGCCGCGCCCTCCGCGGATCCCTGGGAGGGGCCGGGGGTAGGGGCGGCGGAGCTCTGGGGGGTAGGCGCCGGTGTGGGGGTGGGCGTCGGAGCCGGCGTGGGGGTGGGCTGGACGGTCTCCGCCCCTCCCTCGCCCTCCGTCTCTCCGCCGTAGGCGGGGGTGACCTCCACCAGGTACCAGCCGTAGCCGTCCAGGTAGATCTCCACCCAGGCGTGGGCCGCCGACTCGGGCACGTCCACCCGGCCGGAGTCGGGCACCATCACCGTGTAGCCGCTGACGTACCGGGCGGGAATGCCCGCCATCCGGAAAAACAGGGCGGCGGCGGTGGCGTAGTGCATGCAGTAGCCCCGCCCGCTCTGGTTGAGGAAGTAGTCCACGAAGTCGGCTCCCTCCGGCACGGCGGGGACGGTGGTGTCGTAGGTAGTGGCGGCGGCCAGATAGAGGGCGGTCCTCTCGGCCAGCTCCAGCTGCATTCGATACCGGCGGGGGACGGTCGCTTGATCCGAGCTCCCATCGCTTCCGCTCATGTCCACAAACACGTACTGCGATTCGACCCGGTCTGCCCAGTCCCTCAGGGCCTGCGCCGCCTCCTCCGGCACCTCCAGATAGTGCTCGTAAACGAAGGCCCGGTAGGTCTCCTCCGCCTGGGCGGCGGCCCCCTCCAGGGGCCGCATGGCGGCGTCCGGCCCGGCTCCGGGGCGATAGTAGATGGTATAGCTGCCCACGCCGAAGTTCCTGGCGATATGGGAGTCATCCGCAAAGGAGCCCCCCGACAGCTCATCGGCGTCGGTGAGGAGGAAATAGGGCGCGTAGAAGCAGTTCCCCGGCGCGCCGGTGAGGTCCACCGTCACGGCGTGCCAGTCCTTCCCGGGGGCGGTGAGGGCGGGGAAGTTCAGGGGCTCATAGCCTCCCAGGTCGCCCAACTTCTCATAGGCGGCGGCGTCCAGAGGCTCCCAGGCCGTGCCGGTATAGGTCCCGGCGGAGATGCCCCGCAGGTAGAGCCGCCCGGTCACATCGGTCTCCACCCGGAGCATGGTGCGGCTTGAGAGGGACAGAGGGCCTGCCCCGGCCAGGTCCACCCGGCTGCCGCTGCCCCCCATCCGCAGCCCGGTCTCCAGAAAGCCGGGCAGGGAGAAGGAGAGGTCCCCCGAGAGGAGGACCCCCTTGGCGGTCTGGGCCCACTGGGGATAGACGTAGCTTTCCCGGGGGAGGGCCAGGGTGAGGAGGACCAGGGCGCAGCCGGCAGCCGGAAGGGCGGCCAGGGTGAGCCGGGCCCGGACCCCCCGCGCCTGCCGGGGGCAGGCCGCAGTGAGCAGCAGGGCGCACCAGCCGGTGAGGAGCAGCAGGAAATCCGGCCACGCGGGGAGCCGGTCGAGCTGAAAGGCGGGCAAGAGGAAGGGATAGGTCATGGCCGCGGCGGCCAGCACCGACCGCAGCCGCAGGGCGGCCCAGCTCAGGGGCAACGCCAGCAGGGCCAGGGAGGCGCAGAGAAAGAGGTCCCGTTCCCCCTCCGGAAAGGGGACGGGCAGCTCCGGACTGCCCCCCAGCGCCCGGCTCAGGCCGACCGCCACGGCTCCGGCCCCCAGGGTCAGCCGGTCCCACAGCAGCCAGGCGCACAGAGCATAGCCCTCGGCCACCGCCACCAGGCCCGCCCAGCGGAACCGGGGCAGGTTGTGGACGGCGGCCAGGACCACCCCCAGAGCGGCGGCCGTCTCGGCCAGAAGGCCCCGGTTCTCCCCAAGGGAGTAGAGGCTCTGGCAGCACAGGGCCGTCCCCGCCAGCAGCGTGGAGAGGAGAAGGGCGTCGGCGCAGAAGGCCAGGGTGCTCCACCGGCGCGGAGCCCGTTTCCGGCTCATCCCGCCACCTCCCCGTCGGGCAGCAGGTGGACCTGCCGGGTCTCCCGAAGGAGCCCCTCTGTCCGGACCGACCGGCCGGCGGGCGGCGCGGGGTCGGAGAGGGCGGCGGTGAGGCAGCGGTCCAGGGTCCGTCGGTCGGCCACCAGGAACCGCCGCAGCTCCCCCGTCTCCGGGTGGAGCCAGGCCACGGTGTGGCTCCGGCCCGCCGCCAGCAGGGCGGTGGACCAGGTGAAGAGCCGGTCCAGCACCCCGTCCAGCTCGTCCAGCCCGCCGAAGTGGTCAAAGGTGAGGGCGATCCCCTGCCGCCTGGGCTCCAGGGTCTCCCGGACCACCAGCTCGTCCCGCTTGGAGGAGAGCTTCCAGTGGATGGCGGCCGCCGGGTCCCCCGCCCGGTAGGGCCGCAGGTCGTAGTCCTCCCCGGGACCTCCGCCGGGCCGGGGCTTGAGGGGACCCGACGCCTCCGCCTCCCCCCGCAGGGCGGCGGGGAGGGGCAGGTCCAGCAGCCGGGGGCGGCTCAGGGCGGAGACGGGGGCGGGCCGGGCCAGGGGCAGGGC
>DXDV01000172.1 GCA_019115345.1 Candidatus Intestinimonas stercorigallinarum
CCCCCACATCACCGACGAGATCAAGGAGCGGATCTACCGGGTGGGCCGCCGGGGGAACGTGGACGTGGTCATCACCGAGATCGGCGGCACCGTGGGCGACATCGAGTCCCAGCCCTTCCTGGAGGCCATCCGGCAGGTGGCGGCAGAGGTGGGGCGGCAGGATGTCATGTATCTCCACGTCTCCCTCATCGTGGCCGTCCCCGGCTCCGACGAGCTCAAGAGCAAGCCCACCCAGCGCTCGGCCAAGGAGCTGCTGGGCCTGGGCATCCAGCCCGACGTCATCGTCTGCCGGTCCGACCGGCCCATCCCCGAGGACATCCGGAAAAAGATCTCCCTCTTCTGCAACCTCCCCCCGGAGAACGTCATCGAGAACCTGACCGCCCTCTCCCTCTATGAGGTCCCCCTCATGCTGGAGGAGGCGGGATTGGGGGCGGCGGTGTGCCGCCGCCTGGGCCTCACCGCCGCGCCCCCCGACCTCATGGAGTGGACCGCCCTGGTGGAGCGGGAGAAGGGGGCCCGGGACCACGTGGAGATCGCCCTGGTGGGCAAGTACGTGGGCCTTCACGACGCCTACCTCTCGGTGGTGGAGGCCCTGGCCCACGCCAGCATCGCCAACGACGTGCAGGTGGACCTGCGCTGGGTGGACTCGGAGTCCCTCAGCGACGGCAACGCCGCCCGGCTGCTGAAGGGCTGCGGCGGGGTGCTGGTCCCCGGCGGCTTCGGCAGCCGGGGCATCGACGGCATGCTCTCCGCCATCCGGTACGCCCGGGAGAATAAAGTGCCCTATTTCGGCATCTGCCTGGGCATGCAGATGGCGGTGGTGGAGTTCGCCCGGGACGTGGCCGGACTGGCCGGGGCCCACTCCAGTGAGCTGGACCCGGACACCCCCTCTCCCGTCATCGACCTCATGCCCGACCAGGTGGGGGTGACCGCCAAGGGGGGCACCATGCGCCTGGGGGCCTGCCCCTGCCGCCTCACCGCGCCGGACGGCCCCTGCCGCCGGGCCTACGGCGCTGCCGACATCTCCGAGCGGCACCGGCACCGCTACGAGTTCAACAACGACTACCGGGCGGCCCTCACCGCCGCCGGGCTGGTCCTCTCCGGCCTCTCCCCAGACGGGCGGCTGGTGGAGGCGGTGGAGCTCCCCGGCCACCCCTGGTTTGTGGGGGTGCAGTTCCACCCCGAGTTCAAATCCCGGCCCAACAAGCCCCACCCCCTCTTCCGGGACTTCGTGGCGGCGGCCAAGGCCCGGGCAAAGGTATGACGGCCCCCTCCTCCCTCCGACGGGCGTGCCGCCGTGTTTCAGGCTGGGCCTATGATGCAAAACACATCGGGTCCCCCGGGGATGCGCCCATCCCCGGGGGACCCGGTTTTTTGGAAAAAGGCCGGGCCGGACCGGCACGCCGCCGCCCCATACGGCATAGACTGACCTGTACCAACCGGGCGGGAGAGGAGGGATGGCCATGTGGGAGCCAAACGGCGGCGCCGGGCGCGGCGGGGAGGACGTGGACGACCTCATCTTTCGGGAGGAGCCGGCCTCCGGCGCCAGCCAGCGGTGAGCCCGCCCGTCTGACCGGCGCTGTTTTGCCGGTTTTGGGCGGTTTTTTCTTTACATCGCCGGGCAATCAGGATATAATAGATGGGCTAATTGAACGGAAGTGAGCGTGCGAGGAATGCTGCAATTCGATGAATACAAGGTAAAACTCAACAACATCAAGCCCGCCCTGGAGGAGCTCTCCCAGGCCCTGGACCTGCCCGCCGCCGAGCGGGAGCTGGATATGCTCAACTCGGAGAGCGCCGCCCCCGGCTTCTGGGACGATCTGGAGAAGTCCCAGAAGGTCACCCGCCGGATGCGCCAGCTGGAGAACAAGCTGGAGGCCCAGCGCAAGCGGGAGCGGGAGTGGGACGACCTCATGACCCTGTGCGAGATGGGCAACGAGGAGGAGGACGAATCCCTGGTCCCCGAGCTGGAGGAGGGCTACGCCAAGCTGGAGGAGGAGATCGGGGAGGCCAAACTGGCCACCCTGCTCACCGGCGAGTACGACAGCGCCAACGCCATCCTCACCTTCCACGCCGGGGCCGGCGGCACCGAGGCCCAGGACTGGGCCCAGATGCTCTACCGCATGTACACCCGCTGGGCCGAGCGCCACGGCTTCACCTACCAGATCATCGACTATCTGGACGGCGACGAGGCCGGCATCAAGTCGGCCACCATCATGATCGAGGGGGAGAACGCCTACGGCTTCCTCAAGAGCGAGCACGGCGTCCACCGGCTGGTGCGGGTCTCCCCCTTCGACGCCAACGCCAGACGGCAGACCTCCTTCGCCGCGCTGGAGGTCATGCCCGAGATCCCCGACGACGTGGAGGTGGACATCCGCCCCGAGGACATCGAGATGCAGGTCTTCCGCTCCTCCGGCGCCGGCGGCCAGCACATCAACAAGACCTCCTCCGCCGTCCGCCTCATCCACAAGCCCACCGGCATCGTGGTCTCCTCCCAGCAGGAGCGGTCCCAGTTCCAGAACAAGG
>DXDV01000173.1 GCA_019115345.1 Candidatus Intestinimonas stercorigallinarum
TCCAGGGGGAGCGATACAGGCGGGCGGCCAAAGGCCGCCCCTACGAAAAAGCGCCGTGGGCATTGGGGTAGGGGCGGCCTGCGGCCGCCCGCCGTGACGATCTGAGCTCCTGTTGGCGCGGGGCGCGACGACCCGGCATTGCCAGAGCGGGCGGATGTGGTATATAATGTCTGATGAATAAACCGCAAAGCGGTTTATTCCCGCGGCGGTAGCCGCGCAATTCCATAAAAGCGGCGCGAAAGAGCCGCTTTTATGGAATTCAGCCATTGATGCAATGCGTATTTCCACTGGTGCGTTCAGACGCACCAGTGGAAGGTGCAAGGTTTTTGGGCGAAATGGTCCAAAAACCTTGCGCTCGAACAAAGCCATTTGGCCTTGAAAGCCGTGGCTTTCAAGGCGTTCGGCTTTGTTCCGTACGCATTATATAATATTTCCGCGGTCCCGGGCGGCATCCCGGGGGCCGTCCTGTTTTGGGAGGAGGAAGAACATGATACTGCATCTTCTGGCCATCGGGGACGTGGTGGGCGAACCCGGCCTGGCCTTTCTGGAAGCCAACCTGCCCCGCCTGAAAAAGCGCCACGGCGTCCACTTCACCGTGGTCAACGGGGAGAACGCCTCGGGGGTGGGGGTGCTGCCCCGGCAGGCCAAGGCCATCTACGCCGCCGGGGCCGACGTGGTCACCCTGGGCAACCACACCTGGAACCGCATCCAGATCAAGGACCTGCTGGACGAGGTGCCCTGGCTGCTCCGCCCCGCCAACTACACCAGCCGGGTGCCCGGCCGGGGCCTGGGCGTCTACGAGGGCCCCCAGGGCCTGCGCATCGCCGTCATGAACCTCATCGGCCGGTGCGAGATGGACCCCAACTTCGATAACCCCTTCACTGTGGCCAACCGCCTCCTCCGGGACGTGGACGCCGAGGTCAAGGTGGTGGACTTCCACGCCGAGGCCACCAGCGAGAAGGGGGCCATGGGCTATTATCTGGACGGCCGGGTCCAGGCGGTGTGGGGCACCCACACCCACGTGCCCACCGCCGACGGCCGGGTGCTGCCCAAGGGCACCGGCTTTGTCACCGACCTGGGCATGACCGGCCCCGCCGACTCGGTGCTGGGCATGAAGAGCAGCCAGGCCATCAACCGCTTTCTGGGCGGGCTCCCCATGCGCTTTGAGCCCGCCGAGGGCCCCTGCAAGCTGCAGGGGGCCGTCTTTGCCATCGACACCGCCACCGGCCGCTGCCAGTCCGTCACCCGGGTGGACATCGGCGAGGACGAGAACTGGTAGACCGAAAGGAGCCATCCATGCTGCACATTCTCCACGGGGCCGACCTCCATCTGGACGCCCCCTTCACCGGCCTGAGCGCCGAACAGGCCCGGCAGCGCCGCTCCGAGCTGCGGGAGCTGCCCCGCCGCCTGGCCGAGCTGGCCGGGGAGCGGCGGGCCGACCTGGTCCTCCTCTCCGGGGACCTCTTCGACGGGTCCGACCCCTACGCCGAGACCGCCCAGGCCCTCTCCCGGGCCCTGGGCCAGACCGGCTGCCCCGTCTGCATCGCCCCCGGCAACCACGACCCCTACGGGCCCCGCTCCCCCTACGCCCTCCTCCCCTGGCCGGAGAACGTCCACATCTTCACCGGCGGGGCCATGGAGGGCCTTCCCCTGCCGGAGCTGGGCTGCACCGTCTGGGGGAGCGCCTTCACCGCCGTCAGCCGGGAGGACTCCCCCCTGGCGGGCTTCACCGCCCCCCGGGACGGCGGGGTCCACATCGGGGTCCTCCACGCCGACGTGGAGGGCAAGGGGCGCTACGCCCCCCTGCCGGAGAGCGACATTGCCGCCTCCGGCCTCACCTACCTGGCCCTGGGCCACGTCCACGCCTGCTCCGGGCTCCGGCGGGCGGGGGAGACCGCCTGGGCCTACCCCGGCTGTCCCGAGGGCCGGGGCTTTGACGAGCTGGGGGAAAAGGGCTGCCTCTGGGTGACGGTGGACGGCGCCTCGGTGGAGGCGGAGTTCCTCCCCCTGGCCAGACGCCGCTACCGGCTGGTGGAGGCGGCGGTCTCCCCGGCCCAGACCCCGGAAGAGGCCCTGCTTGCCGCCCTCCCCGCCGACGCCGCCGGCGACATCCTCCGGGTGGTCCTCACCGGGGAGAGCGATGTGGCGGGGCTGGACCTCGCGCCCCTGAAGGCCCTGGCCGAGACGAAGTGCTGGAGCGCCCAGGTGCTGGACCGCACCACCGTCCGCCGGGACCTGTGGAGCCGGGCGGAGGAGGACACCCTTACCGGCCTTTTCCTCCGGCGGATGCGTCTCCGGCTGGAGGGGGCGGCGGACGAGGCCGAACGGGAGCGGCTGGAGGAGGCCGTCCGCTTCGGCCTGGCCGCCCTGGAGCACAGAGAGGAGCCCATGGCATGATCATCAAGAAAATGACCGCCACCTTCGGCAAGCTGGAGGGGGCGGAGCTGGAGCTGAAGGAGGGCCTCAACGTCCTCCAGCTCCCCAACGAGGGGGGGAAGTCCACCTGGTGCGCCTTCCTGCGGGCCATGTTCTACGGCATCCCCACCCGGGAGCGGGACACCAGGACCACCCTGGCCGAGAAGAACCGCTACGCCCCCTGGTCCGGCTCCCCCATGGCGGGGGAGCTCCTCCTCACCTGGGGAGGCCGGGACATCCGCATCCGCCGGTTTGCCAAGGGGACGGCCCCCTTCGGGGGCTTTGAGGCGGTGGAGGCCGACACCGGCGAGGCCGTCCCCGGCCTCACCGCCGCCAACTGCGGCGAAAGGCTGCTGGGGGTGAGCCGGGAGGTGTGGCAGCGCAGCGCCTTCGTGGGGGAGTCGGCCGTGGCGCTGGACGCCGACCCGGAGCTGGAGCGGCGCATCGCCGCCCTGGTCTCCTCCGGGGAGGAGGACGTGTCCTTCTCCGAGACGGAAAAGACCCTCCGGGGCTGGCTCAACCGCCGCAGGCACAACAAGACGGGCCTCATCCCCCAGCTGGAGGGGGAGCTGGCCGCCCTGGAGGGGGCCTGGACCGCCGCCCGGCAGAACCAGCGGCGGCTCCGGGAGGCCCGGGCCCAGGCCGAAAGCCTGGAGCGGCGCAAAGAGGAGCTGGAGGCCGAGCGGGAGGCCCAGCGGGCCCGGCGGGACTGGGCGGCGCTGGAGCAGTACACCGCCGCCGACCAGGCCCTGCGGAAGGCCCGGGAGGAGCTCGCCGCCCTGGAGGGGGAGGCCCTTCCCGGCCGGGAGGCCCTGCGGAAGGCCCAGGGGGACCTGGCCTACTACCACACCCTGGCCGCCGGGGTCAAGGAGGCCCTGGGCCAGCGGGAGCCGGTTCGGGCCCAGGCAGAGGCGGCCGAGGCCGCCGCTGTGGACCCCCTCTTCCCGGCGCTGAGCCCCGACGAGGCCTGGAAGCAGGCCGGCGGCGACGCCGCCAAGGTCCGGGACCTGGAGAAGTCCGGCGCCGCCGGCTTCACCGGGGCGGGGGCGGTCTGTCTCCTGGCCGCCGCCGGCTTTGCCGCGGCGGGAGTCCTGCTGGAGACGGTCCCCTTCTTCTTCGCCGCCGCCGGTTTCGTCGCGGCCGGAGCCGTATTCCTGCTCACCGCCCGCCGGACCGCCGCCAAACGGCGGGCCGAACGGGCCGAATTGCTGGAGCGGTACGGAGCCCGGTTCCCCGACGACATCCTGGACCGGGCCAACGCTTACCGGGAGAAGTGGACGGCGGCGGAGGAGGCCCGGCGGAACGCCGAGGCCCTGGAGCGGTCCATCCGGGACCTCCAGGACCAGCGGGAGGCGCTGTGGCGGGAGCTCATCGCCTTCGTCCACGGCTTCGCCCCCCAGGTCACCGACCCCTTCGGGGTGTCGGCGGCCCTGTCCCGGGCCCTCTCCCGGGAGGAGCGGCTCTCCACCGCCCGGGTGAAGGTGGAGGGGGCCCAGAAGCTGGTGGACTCCCTCCCCGTCCCCACGGAGGAGAACAACGTCATCCTGGCCCGGCTCCGGCGTACCGGGGAGGAGGTCTGCCCGGAGCCGCCGCCGGTGGAGCACAGCCCCCAGCAGACCGCCGCCGCCCTCTCGGCGGTGACGGGGGAGCTCCAGCGGGTGCGGGAGGAGCTCTCCCACGCCCAGGGCCAGAGCGCCGCCCTGGGGGAGGCCGAGGAGCTGGAGCACCGGATGGAGGAGGTCCGGACGGCCCTGGACCGGCGGCGGCGGGAGTACGCCGCCCTGGAGACGGCGCTGGAGGTCCTGGGGGAGGCCAACGGCGACCTTCAGTCCCGGTTCTCCCCCCGGCTCAACCAGCGCGCCGGTGAGCTCTTCTCCGCCCTCAGCGGCGGGAGGTACCAGGAGGTCGCCCTCACCCGGGAGCTGGAGGCCGCCGCCCGGGAGACGGGGGCAGTGCTCCCCCGGCGGGCCCTCACCCTGTCCCGGGGGACGGTGGACCAGCTCTACCTGGCGGTGCGGCTGGCGGTGTGCCAGCTGGCCCTGCCGGAGGAGGACCCCTCCCCCCTGGTGCTGGACGACGCCCTCATCAACTTCGACGACGCCCGCATGGCCCTGGCCCTGGACTGCCTCAAGGACCTGGCCCGGGAGCGGCAGATCCTCCTCTTCACCTGCCACGGTCGGGAGGGGGCGCGGCTGGAGGGCTGAGCCGAAAAAAATTTTTCCCGGACCTGTCACAAATGCCCCCCGCCGGACGATATACCCCATAGAAACCCTCCCATGGAGGGAGTACGGGGGGAATCGGCATGGCCGGAAGGAGCGAAAAACGCGGGCGGCGGGGGCTTTCCCCGCTGCTGGCGGCGTGCGCGGCCGCTGTGCTGGCGGCGGGGCTGCTGTGGCTGGGGGTGTGGAGCCGGACCGCCCGTCCGCCGGCGCGGACGGAGGCTCCGCTGATTTTGCTTGACAGGGAGAAAAGTTCATGATACCATACTTTTCAAGCATAAGGGAGTAGTCGGCGCGGCCAACGCGTAGCGGAGCCAACATGCTGGAGCCACCGGCTCCTGGCTTTGTTTTCAATGACGAGACTTATCTGCTTTCGGCAGATGGGTCTCTTTTTTTGCGCCCCGGCGCATACCCTGTCCCAGGACCCTCTGCCGGAGCCGTATCAGGGAGGAATGTCATCATGAGCTTGTGGGAACTCTTTGTCATCGCCGTGGGGCTGAGCATGGACGCCTTCGCCGTCTCCATCTGCAAGGGGCTGTCGGTGGGCCGGGTCTCCCCCCGCCACGCCCTCACCTGCGGGGTGTGGTTCGGGGGCTTCCAGGCCCTCATGCCCCTGCTGGGCTTTCTGCTGGGCAGCCGGTTCCAGGGCCTCATCACCAGCGTGGACCACTGGATCGCCTTCGTGCTCCTCTGCCTCATCGGCGGCAACATGGTCCGGGAGTCCTTCGGGGGCGAGGAGGAGCAGCTCTCCGCCTCCTTCTCCCCCGCCGCCATGCTCCCCCTGGCGGTGGCCACCAGCATCGACGCCCTGGCCGTCGGGGTCACCTTCGCCTTCCTCAGCGTGGACATCGGCCCCGCCGTGGGCTTCATCGGCTGCACCACCCTGGTCCTCTCCGCCGCGGGGGTGAAGGTGGGCGGCATCTTCGGGGACCGCTGGAAGGCCCCCGCCGAGCGCTTCGGCGGCGTGGTGCTCATCCTCATGGGCTGCAAGATCTTGCTGGAGCACCTGGGTATTCTGGCGTTATAATTCCAGCGGGAACGGCCGCGTGTACAGAAAAGGAGGTCCCTTATGGACGAGAGACGGCTTTTGACGGTGGAGGAGGAGACCACCCTCCTCCCCTTCCTGCTCCTCCGGGTGAAGGACAAGTCCCGGAACACGGTGAAGGGCCTGCTGTCCCGGCGGCAGGTGCTGGTGGACGGCAGGGTGGTCACCCGGTTCGACGCCCCCCTCGCCCCGGGCCAGCGGGTGGAGCTGCTGCCCAAGTCCTCCGCCGGGGCGGCGGAGCTCCCCTTCCCCATCCTCTACGAGGACGCCGGGCTCATCGCCGTGGACAAGCCCGCCGGGCTCCTCTCCATGGGCAACGAGAAGGAGCGCCGCCGCACCGCCTACCGGGCGGTCTCCGAGTATGTGAAGGCCCGGGAGGCGGGCAGGCGGCTCTTCATCGTCCACCGGCTGGACCGGGACACCTCCGGGGTGCTGGTCTTTGCCAAGGACGAGGGGCTCAAGCGCGCCCTCCAGGACAACTGGGAGAAGCTGGTGAAACAGCGGGGCTACACGGCGGCGGTGGAGGGGACCCTCCCCCAGGCGGAGGGAACGGTGCGCTCCTGGCTCCATGAGACGGCCACCCACCTGGTCTACTCCGGCCCCAGGGGCCGGGACGCCAAGGAGGCGGTGACCCATTACCGGGCGGTGATGGAGCGCCGGGGCTACACCCTGGCGGAGGTGGAGATCGACACCGGCCGGAAGAACCAGATCCGGGTCCACATGGGGGACCTGGGCTGCCCCATCGCCGGGGACCGGCAGTACGGGGCCAAGACCGACCCCATGGGGCGGCTGGCCCTCCACGCCGGGGTGCTGGTCCTCACCGACCCCCGGACCAAAAAGGATTTGACCCTGAGGGCCCCCCTCCCCGCCCCCTTCCGGAAGCTCTTCCCCGGCGCGGAGTGAGGGCGTCCGGGCTCCGCGTCAGGGTGGCGCCGCATCCATACGGCGGGCGGCCTGCGGCCGCCCCTGCCCCATGCAGCACCACTTTTTGTGTGGGGCGCGACGTCGTCCTCGCAAAATCCGCACCGCTCAAAACGCCCTGGCGGGCATTTCTCGCTCCGCTCCCTTGCTCGTCCTCCCCCCACGCGACCCGCTTCGCTGGGCTCGCGTGGGGCCCCTGATTTGCGCGCCCATCACAGCTCCCCCTGGA
>DXDV01000174.1 GCA_019115345.1 Candidatus Intestinimonas stercorigallinarum
CTCCCGGCTGGTGCGGAAGATGCTGGACCTGAGCCGTCTCCAGTCCAGCGAGCGGGTCACCGCCCAGGAGCAGTTCGACATCTGCGAGATGATGCTCCGGGTGCTGGTGAGCCTGGAGACCAAGATCAACGGCAAGCACCTGGACGTGGACACCCAGATCCCCGAGGACCCGGTGGCGGTGTGGGGCGACCCGGACGCCATCACCCAGGTGTGCTACAACCTGCTGGACAACGCCATCAAGTTCGCCTATGCCGAGAGCACCCTGGGCATCTCTGTGACCACCCGGGCGGGAAAGGCCTATGTGTCCGTCCGCAACCGGGGGGACACCATCCCGCCGGAGGAGATCCCCCTGGTCTTCGACCGCTTCCACAAGACCGACCGCTCCCGCAGCGAGGACCGGGACGGCGTGGGCCTGGGGCTCTATATCGTCAAGACCATCCTCAACAGCCACAAAGAAAATATTACCGTGACGAGCGAGGACGGCCTCACGGAATTCACCTTCACGCTGACCTTGGCGTGAGGCGGGGGAAACGGCAGGGAATATTTTCTTCACTACGCTGACCCTGGCGTGAAGCGCCTGGACAGGAGGGAGCCATGTACCACTACTATTACGACAGCCCCGGCGGGGCGGAGGGGACGCCCGGCCCCACCCCGGACCGGGAGCGCCAGGCAGTTTCCACGCCTGCGCCTGGGGAGGCGGCCGCCCCTGAGGAGGAGACGCCCCGCCCCCGGGGCAAGGTCCGCCGCCGGAGGGAGCACCGCTCCACGGAGCGGGGAGCCGCCCTCTCCCTGCTGGCCCTCACCCTGGTGCTGGGGGGGCTGGCGGTGGTGCTGGCCCTCCAGGCCCGGCCCCTGGACATGACGGCCTGGGCCCCCGCCCAGGAGGCGCCGGAGAACACCCAGACCATGTCGGCGGACCTGGAGCTGGAGCGCTACCCCAACGGGGACGGCACCACCCTCACCCTCCAGGACCGGCCGGAGGGGACGCCCCTCTCCTTCCAGGAGATCTACCGGCAGGTGAGCCCCTCGGTGGTCTCCATCACCGCCGTCCTGCCCATGGGGGTCTCCCAGGGCACCGGAGTGGTCATGACCGCCGACGGCTACATCATCACCAACGCCCACGTCATCGAGGGGGCCTTCCGGGCCGACGTCTCCCTGGAGGACGGCCGCAGCTTCCAGGCCAAGCTGGTGGGCAGCGACGCGGCCACCGACCTGGCGGTGCTGAAGGTGGAGGCCGAGGACCTGTCTCCCGCTGTCTTCGGAGACTCCGACCAGATGATGGTGGGGGACACGGTGGTGGCCATCGGCAACCCCATGGGAGAACAGCTCCGGGGCACCATGACCGACGGCATCCTCTCGGCCATCAACCGGGACATGGAGGTGGACGGCAACACCATGACCCTCCTCCAGACCACCGCCGCCCTCAACACCGGCAACTCCGGCGGGGCCCTGATCAACGACCAGGGCCAGGTCATCGGCATCACCAACATGAAGCTCATCTCCAACGTCTCCGACAACGCCCTGGAGGGCCTGGGTTTCGCCATCCCCACCTCCACAGTGAAGCCGGTGGTGGACGCCCTCATCGCTGACGGCGTGGTCACTGGCCGTCCCACCCTGGGGGTCACCGTCCGGACCATGTACAGCGCCGAGCAGTCGGCCTACGGCGTGGACCAGGGCCTCATGGTGGTGAGCGTCACCGCCGGCTCCGGCGCCGAGGGCGTCCTGGAGCCGGGAGACATCCTCCTCACCGCCAACGGGACCGACCTGAACACCATCGACGACCTGATGGCCGTCCGGGACGGCCTCCAGGCCGGGGACGCCATCGACTTTGAGGTCCTCCGGGGGGAGGAGCGCTTCACCGCCGCCGTGACCCTTGTGGAGCGGTATCAATTGGAAGAGTAAAAGCGCGCGCCGCTCCGTCATCGACGGAGCGGCGCGATGTTTTCTTAGTCCAGCTTCAGGTCGCCCTCCTTGATCCAGCCGATCTTTCGGAAGAAGAGGCCGAAGAGCCAGCACAGCACGGCGGGGAGGACGAAGGAGATGAGGATGAGGCCCGCCCAGTCGAAGGCGGTGGGGACGATGGCCGCGGCGCCGTTGGCCAGGGCCTTCTCGCTGGGGGAGATCCAGCCTGTCCACACGCCCAGCTGTCCGCACAGGCCGCAGGTGCCCATGCCGGAGTTGATGGGGGCGCCGTTCATCTCCAGCTTGAACACGCAGGTGGCGATGGGGCCGGTGACGGCGGAGGTGAGGATGGCGGGCAGCCAGATCCTCGGGTTCTTCACGATGTTGGGCATCTGGAGCATGGAGGTGCCGATGCCCTGGCTCACCAGGCCCCCCCAGCCGTTCTCCCGGAAGGAGAGCACGGCAAAGCCCACCATGTTGGCGCAGCAGCCGGCCACGGCGGCCCCTCCCGCCAGGCCGGTGAGACCCAGCACCGAGCAGATGGCCGCCGAGGAGATAGGCAGGGTGAGGGCGATGCCCACCAGCACGGACACCAGAATGCCCATGAGGAAGGGCTGCAGCTCGGTGGTGCGCATGATGAGCTGGCCGAAGGCGTCGGCCGCGCCGCCGATGGGAGGTGCGATGACCCAGGCCGCCCCGATCCCCACCAGGATGGTGACGATGGGGGTCACCAGGATGTCCACCTTGGTCTCCTTGCTCACCGCCTTGCCGAACTCGGCGGCGATGATGGCCACAAAGAGCACCGCCAGGGGCCCTCCCGCCCCGCCCAGGGCGTTGCAGGCGTAGCCCACCGTGACCAGGGAGAAGAGGACCAGGGGCGGGGCCTGGAGGGCGTAGCCGATGGCCACCGCCATGGCCGGGCCGCTCATAAAGGAGGCCAGGCCGCCCACCGTATAACCCACCTCGTTGATGGTGATGATCTGGGCCGTCAGAAAGCCGATGCCGAACTGGGTGCCCAGGGTGTTCAGAATGGTGCCGATGAGCAGGGAACAAAAGAGGCCCTGGGCCATGGCCCCCAGGGCGTCGATGCCGTACCGCCGGGCCGAGATCACGATGTTTTTCCGCTGGAGGAAGCCTCTCAAACCTTCCATATCCGCGCTAGCTCCTTCTCTCTCAATGATGTCTGGATAGGTGTCTTGACACTTGGATAGTATTATAGCGGCCCGTGGGGAAAAGTCAAGGACTTTTCCTCGCGGGCCGGCTCATGCTGCCGAAAAAGCGGTACCACGCGAAATAAGCCACGGGGGAAAAGTGTGAAAGGGGGGCGGTGAGCCCCCACTTTCGCGTGTAGTCAGGAACTTTTTCGATGAAATCGAAAAAGTCAGCAGCTTGTCGAAAAAGCCAAGCAGGGCTTTTTCGACAAGCTGTAGCGGCCCGTGGGGAAAAGTCAAGGACTTTTCCACGCGGGCCGGCTTTGACGCTGTTCAGGTGAGGAGGATGCCCGCCTCGCTGAGGGCCTGGGTCACCCGGCGGAAGGCCCCCTCGTCGGGGCAGCGCAGGGTGTGGAGGTGGATGCCCCCGGTGAGATCGGAGAGGGGTTTTGCCCCATTGGTAACTACTTTTTGTATAAATTCAGATACATCATACCGGCTGGATAGGTTCAGCTGGCCCACCAGCTGGCCGTAGACCCGGTGCTCCACGATGACGTTGACCACGGTGCAGCCGTTGTCCACCATGATGTTGAGCTCGTCGGCCATGTCCTCCAGGGTGGTGTGGCGGCAGGCCACCGTCCGCTCCTCCCCGGAGGTCCCCCGCTCCAGCACGTAGCCCCGGGGGGTGGCGGTGATGTCCTTTCCCGCCGCCCGCAGGAGGGCGATGTCCCCCACGATGATCTGGCGGCTCACCGACAGGGTGCGGGCCAGGGCGGCGGCGCTCACCGGCCCCTCCGCCCCCTCCAGCAGCTCCATCAGCCTTTCCCGCCGTGTTCCCGCGTTCATATGGGTCCTCCCTTCCTCAGACATAGCCCAGCAGCCCCCGCACCGACACCTCGCCGGCGGTCACCGTCCGCTCCGTCCCGTCGGGCAGGCGGCAGACCAGGGAGAAATCGTCGTCCACCCCCTGGGCAAAGGCGGGGGTCCGGCTGCCGTCGGCCCCCACCAGGGCCACCTCCCGGCCGGTGGTGACGCACCGGCGGCGGTATTCGGCCAGGTACGCCGCCTTCCCCTGGGGGAAGGCGGCGTACATCTCATCCAGGGCGGCCAGGAGGTGGACGGCCAGCTCCGCCCGGCGGACCGGACGGCCCAGGGCCTGGGTGAGGGAGACGGCCGTGGGGGCCAGGTCGGGACCGAAGTCGGCCTCGGTCTGGCCCACGTTGATCCCCACCCCCAGCACCACCGCCACCGCCGCGGCGCTCTCGGCCTCGAATTCCAGCTCGGTGAGGATGCCGCAGAGCTTTTTGCCGTTTAAAATGATGTCGTTGGTCCACTTGATGCCGCAGGTGAGGCCGCAGCAGGCCTCCACCGCCCGGCACACCGCCACCGCCGTCCAGGCGGTGAGCTGGCTGAGGGCCTCCAGGGGGACCTGGGGCCGGAGGAGGACGGAGCAGAAGAGCCCCTTCCCCTTCAGGGACTGGAAGGCGTTCCCCCGGCGGCCCCGGCCCGCCGTCTGCTCGTCGGAGAGGACGGCCAGACCCTCGGGGGCGCCCCCAGCCGCCCGGCGCTTGACCTCGCTGTTGGTGGAGTCCACCGTGTCCAGGCAGACCACCGTCCGGCCCACCAGCCGGCCGCGCAGGGCGGCGGCGAGTTCCCCGGGCCGCAGGTCGTCGGGGGCGGCGGAGAGGCGGTAGCCCCGGTTGGGGGCGGAGACGATCTCATAGCCCTCCCGGCGCAGGGTCTCCACCGCCTTCCACACCGCCGCCCGGCTCACCCCCAGGCGGCGGCTCATCTCCTCCCCGGAGCGGTAGGCCCCCGGCTCGGAGCGCAGCAGGGCCAGGATCTCGTCCTGAAGCATGGCGACACGTCCTTTCCATTCCAGTGTGCGCGGAGCGCGCATCCGCAGCTATGATTATACCCTCCACCGCCCAAATGGTCAACCGGCGAGAAAAAAAGGTTTACAAATGGCGGGAGACGTGGTATCGTAAACCAAAGTGAAAATTAAGTTTACGATTGGAGCGAATGACCATGGGCGGAAAGACGCGGATGCTGGCCCTGGCCGCCCTCTTTGCCGTGGTGACGGCGGCGGCCAACTTCATCAAAATTCCCGTGGGGGTGGTCCCCATCACCCTCCTCTACTTTGCCACCGCCCTCTCGGGGGCGCTGCTGGGGCCCAAGTGGGGGGCGGTGTCCCAGGGGGTGTATGTGGCCTTGGGGCTGGTGGGCCTGCCCATCTTCACCGGCGGCGGGGGACTGGGGTACGTCCTCCAGCCCAGCTTCGGCTTTCTGCTGGGGCTCGTCCCCGCCGCCTGGACGGTGGGGATGCTGAGCCGGGGGGAGCCGGGCCCGGTCCGGGTGGCTCTGTCCGCCCTGGCGGGGCTGGGGGTGCTCTATCTGGTGGGGCTGCCCTACATGTGGCTCATCCTCAACGTGTACCTGGGCAGGGGGATGGACCTCCCCGCCCTCTTGTGGAGCGGGATGCTCCTCTTCCTCCCCGGGGACGCCCTGAAGATCGCCGGGGTGACGGCGGTCTACCGCCCCCTCCGCCGGGGACTGGCCCGGCGCTGAGGGCATATCCCGGCCCGCCGGCGCATAGACTGGTGGCAGTTCTGGGAAAGGCGGGAGAGCCATGCAATATGAGGAGAAGCGCCCCCGGCAGGAGGCGGCGGACCACCACCTGATCCTGGAGGGGCGGGCCTCCCTCTCGGTGTCGGGGGTGGAGGAGGTGGAGAGCTTCGACGAGAACGCCATCGTCGCCCGCACCGCCCTGGGCACCCTGGTGGTCCGGGGGCGGGAGCTCCACATCGAAAAGCTGAGCCTGGACGGGGGAGACCTGCGGGTGGAGGGGATGGTGGACTCCCTCACCTACGAGGACGACGGCGGCGTCCGGGGCGGGTTCCTGGCCCGGCTGTTCCGGTAGGCCGTGGGCATCGACCTGGCCGAGCAGGCCCGGACCTTCCTGGGGGCGGCGGTCCTGGGGATGGGGCTGGGCCTGGTGTACGACATCTTTCGGGTGCTGCGGCGGCGTCTGGACCTCCCCCTCCTGGGCGCCCTGCTGGACCTGACCTTCTGGGCGCTGACGGCCGGCGGGCTCCTGGGGTACGCCCTGGCGTCCGGCGGCCGTCTGCGGCTCTACATGGCGGCGGCCCTCTTTCTGGGGGCCGTGCTCTATTTCCTGCTGCTCAGCCCGCCGGCGCTGCTGGCGGTGGGTCTGGCCGCCGACGCGGCCGCCCTGCTCCTCCGGCTCCTCCTCCTGCCCCTGGACCGTCTGGCCCGGCTTGGGAAAAAAATTCAGAAATCCGGAAAAAAACACTTCCATTATCGGCGGGAATGGTATAAAATCAATCTGATACCCGGAGAGATGGAGGACCTGAGCCGTCCCAGCGGCGGAGGATGGGAGGGAAACGACCATGCCGAGGACAAAAAAAGCCGGACTGCTCACCAAGCTGGTGATCCTGGCCCTGCTCATCTATCTGGCCACGGCCCTTCTGGACATGCAGAGCCAGATCCGCCAGACCCAGGCCGAGCGGGACAGCCTCAGCCGCCAGGTGGCGGAGCAGACCCAGGTCAACGCCGATCTGGCCGAGGACGTGGCCAATCCCGACGATCCCCAGCGCATCGCCGACATCGCCAGGGATGAGTTGGGCCTGGTGGTGCCGGGCGAAAAGGTCATCATCATCACCAATTAAAGAGAGGCCGGGCGAAATTTCAAGGAGGATCATGGGAAAAGTATGGAGTTTGGTGTAGGTTCTATTGTGGAAGGAAAGGTGACAGGCATCACGAAGTTCGGCGCCTTCGTGTCACTGCCCGGCGGTCGGTCGGGTCTGGTGCATATCTCCGAGATCGCCTATTCTTACGTGAATGATGTGAAGGATCATCTCACCGAGGGACAGGAGGTCAAGGTCAAGGTCATCGGCATCGATGACAACAACCGCATCAATCTGTCCATCAAAAAGGCCATGGACCCCCCGCCCCGTCCTCAGCGCACCGGCGGTCCGGCCCGGACCGGCGGCTACGGCGGTCCCCGCTCCGGCGGCGGACGCCCCGGCGGCTTCTCCCGCCAGCCCAGCGAGCCGGAGACCTTTGAGGAGCGGCTCAAGCACTTCATGCAGGCCTCGGACAGCAAGCTCTCCGAGATGAAGTTCACCGAAAAGCGCAGCAGCCGCCGGGGCGGCGGCCGCCGGTAAGGCGGCGGCCCCGGACGGAGGTCCTGCTGGCATGTCAACAGGGCGCGGTCCTTTGGACCGCGCCTTCAGCTTGTCGAAACGCCTCCGTAAGACGGCAAGCGCGTCACGGCGGCGCGGGGAGCAAAGCGGGGACTTTTCCGCCCTGGAGTGGGCGGGAAAGGACCGGGATGCATGTGCTCCAAGGCGAAAAAGAGAGGACGGCGAACCTATGCTCATTCACAACGGCGTGGTCCACCCCATGGATGGACCGGTGATCCCCAGGGGCTTCGTGCTGCTGGAGGGGGAGAAGATCAAGGCGGTGGGCCCCATGGAGGAGGCCCCCCGGGACTGGACGGGTCCGGCGCTGGACGCGGCGGGGGGACATATCCTCCCCGGCTTTGTGGACGCCCACTGCCACCTGGGCATGTGCGGGGACGGCCTGGGCTTTGAGTCGGAGGACGGCAACGAGTCCACCGACCCCTGCACTCCCCACCTCCGGGCACTGGACGGCCTCAATCCCATGGACCGCTGCTTTCGGGAGGCATGGGAGGCGGGGGTGACCACGGTGCTCACCGGGCCGGGCAGCGGCAACCCCATCAACGGCCAGGGCCTGGTGGTCAAGACGGTGGGCCGCTGGGCGGAGGAGATGACCGTGCTGGAGCCCGCCTCCATGAAGCTGGCCCTGGGGGAGAACCCCAAGACGGTCTACAACGAGCGGAAGGAGACCCCCATCACCCGCATGGGCACCGCCGCCGTCATCCGGACGGAGCTGTCCAAGGCCCTGGAGTATATGGACAAGCAGAACAAGGCCGACGCCGAGGAGGACACGGACCCGCCCGACTACGACCCCAAGCTGGAGGCCCTCCTCCCCGTCCTCAAGGGGGAGGTCCCCGTCCACATCCACGCCCACCGGGCCGACGACATCGCCACGGCGGTGCGCCTGGCCCGGGAGTTCGGCCTGAAGCTGGTGGTGGTCCACGGCACCGAGGGCCACCTCCTCCCCGAGCTGCTGGCCCAGGCCCATGTGCCCGTCATCACCGGCCCCATCCTCACCGACCGGAGCAAGCCGGAGCTGGTCAACCGCACCAACGAAAACCCCGCCCTCCTGGCCAGGGCCGGGGTGGAGATCGCCATCTGCACCGACCACCCGGTCATCCCCATCCAGTACCTCCCCCTGTGCGCCGCCGTGGCCGTCCGGGGGGGACTGGACCCGGAGGAGGCGCTGAAGGCCATCACCCTGAACGGCGCCCGGCTGGCGGGGGTGGACCGCCGGGTGGGCTCCCTCACCCCGGGGAAGGACGCCGACGTGGTGGTGACCAGCGGACACCCCCTGGACTGGCTGGGCCGGGTGGAGCACGTCTTTCTGAACGGACGGCAGCTCAAGTGAGCCATTGGACAAAATGGCGCTTTTCTCACAAAGGACTTTGTGAAAAATTCATAATATATGGGTGACTTTTCCCCAGAGGGCTGGTATAATAAAAGCATCAGAAGCGGTCCCCCGCTCCTGATGAGCACAGCCCCCACCGGGGGCGAAAGAAGGAGCTGAAACGCATGAAGTTCGTATTTACCGACAAGAAGGTCACTCTGCCCGCGTCCGTCCACGCCTACGCCGAGAAAAAGGTGGGAAAGATGGACCGCTACTTCAAACATGAAGGGGAGGCCTCCGTCGTCTTTAGTGTTGAAAAGGGCCGGAACGTCTGCGAGATCACGGTCCGCTCCGGCAGCATGATCCTCCGCTCCTCCGAGAGCAGCCCCGATATGCGGGCCTCCATCGACGCCTGCGTCTCCAACATGGAGCGGCAGATGCGCAAGAACAAGGCCCGGCTGGAAAAGCGCCTGCGCACCGACGCCTTCGAGCGGACGGTGGACGTGGCCGAGGTCTCCGACTTCGCCCCCGAGGAGGAGGAGGCCGAGTTCAAGATCGTCCGCACCAAGCGCTTCCCCATCAAGCACATGACGGTGGAGGAGGCCATCCTCCAGATGAACCTGGTGGACCACACCTTCTTCGCCTTCAAGAACGCCGACGCCGACGGGGCCTTCTCCGTGGTCTACCGCCGCAACGACGGCGGCTACGGTCTCATCGAGGACGAACTCTGAGCCTGTGGACTCCGGGGCGGCCCTTTGGCCGCCCCGTCAGGAAAAAAGGACGCCCGCCGGCGTCCTTTTTTCCTGACGGATAGACTGAAAAAGAAAGGATCGTTTCCCATGCGCGTATTTATCAGTGCCGACATTGAGGGCACCTGCGGCATTACCGACTGGGCGGAGACCGAGCGCTCCACCCCCGACGATTACAAACCCTTCCAAAAGCAGATGACCCGGGAGGTCAAGGCCGCCTGCAAGGGCGCCCTGGACGCCGGCGCCGAGGGCATCCTCCTCAAGGACGCCCACGACTCCGCCCGGAACATCGACGTCTCCGCCCTCCCCGAGGAGGTGCGCGTCCTCCGGGGCTGGACCGGCGACCTTCTCTCCATGATGTCCGGCCTGGACAGCGACGACTTCGGGGCGGTGCTCTTCACCGGCTACCACGCCTGGGCCGCCTGCCCCGGCAACCCCCTCTCCCACACCATGAACCTGCGCAACGAGCAGGTCCTCCTCAACGGCGTCCTGGCCAGCGAGTTTCTCATCAACAGCTACACCGCCGGCTACTACGGCGTCCCCGTGGCCTTCCTCTCCGGGGACGAGGACCTGTGCGCCTTCGCCAAGGAGCTCATCCCCGAGATGGTCACCGTGCCGGTGAACAAGGGCATCGGCGGCGGCGTCCTCTCCATCCACCCCGACGTGGCGGTGGAGCGCATCCGGGCGGGCGCCAAGGCGGCGGTGGAGAAGGCCCACAAGTGCAAGGTGCCCATGCCCGACCACTTCGAGAGCCAGGTCCGCTTCCGGGAGCACAAGCTGGCCTACTCCAAGAGCTTCTACCCCGGCGCCACGCTGGAGGAGGGGAAGACGGTGTGCTTCTCCACCGGCGACTGGTACGAGATGCTCCGCTTCTATCACTTCGTGCTCAGCGACGGCTGAGCGCGCCGGAAGGAGGGACCATATGCCCCAGCAAAACGACCAGAGCCTGCGCCTGGCGGTGCTCATCGACGCCGACAACGCCCCCCGGACCGCCATGCGGGACGTGATGGCCGAGATCGCCGTCTACGGCACCCCCACGGTCAAGCGCATCTACGGGGACTGGACCACCCCCAACATGGCCTCCTGGAAGCCCATCCTCCTGGAGAACGCCATCACACCCATCCAGCAGTACAGCTACACCACCGGTAAGAACGCCACCGACTCGGCCATGATCATCGACGCCATGGACATCCTCTACACCGGCAGCTGCGACGGCTTCGTGCTGGTGTCCAGCGACTCCGACTTCACCCGCCTGGCCACCCGGCTCCGGGAGGCGGGGAAAAAGGTCATCGGCATGGGGGAGAAAAAGACCCCCAGCCCCTTCATCGTGGCCTGCGACAAGTTCATCTATATCGAGGTCATCCGGGCGGAGGCCAAGGCAGCCCTGGCCACCCCGGAGCCGGAGCCTGTCCCCGCCGCCGCCCCGTCCGCCCCGGCCAAGGCGGAGCCCGCCCCGGCGGGCAAGGGAGAGGGCGCCAAGGGGATCAAGAAGTGCCGCAAGAGAGCGGCGGAGCCCGCGTCTGGCCCCGAGCCGGAGCTGGAGCCGTCCGGTACGCCGGAGCCGCCCCAGAAGAAGGTGCCCAAGGAGGTGGTCCACCTCATCGCCGACGCCATGGACATGATCGCCGACGAGGACGGCTATGCCTTCATGGGGGAGCTGGGCAATCTGCTCATCCGGCAGCAGCCCGACTTCGACCCCCGGAACTACGGCTTCTCCAAGCTCACCCAGCTCATCAAGAGCATCGACCGCTTCGAGGTGGATGTCAGACAGACCAGCAATCCCCATACGAAGCATATCTATTTGAGGGACAAGAAGCGGAAATAATGTCTGCTGAATAAACCGCAAAGCGGTTTATTCACGCGGCGGCAGCCGCGCAATTCCATAAAACGGCTCAAAGGGACCGCTTTTATGGAATTCAGCCATTGCTGCAATGCGTATTTCCACTGGTGCGTTGAGACGCACCAGTGGAAGGTGCAAGGTTTTCGGACGAAACGCCCCACCGGGCTGGCGCAGCCAGCACGGTGGGGCGTTCTTTGTGCGGCGGCAATGGGAGGACGAAGGGAACGGATGCTTCGGCCTGCGGCCTCAGAATGACGGGAGAGGGGGATCCTTTTGCGGGGCGCGGCGTTGCGGACGCGCCCATCATTCCTTCTCCTCCGTGTCATTCTGAGCGACAGCGAAGAATCCGCATCCCCCGTCTCTGCGCGCAACAGGAAGGAAAATGGACGGGAGTACGGATTCTTCGGCCTACGGCCTCAGAATGACAAAGGGGGGCGGTCAGAATGACAGAGAGGTAACGCGGTGCTCCGCTCTGTTCACCCCCCTCCGTCCGGCAGAGCCGGACAGCTCCCCCGTCAAGGGGGAGCGATACAGGCGGGCGCGTCTGGGAAGCCGTGCCCCACGGCGGAGGAAAACCGCCCTCTGCCCCGACGGAGCTCCTCCAGCCGCCGGGGACTGTCAGAGGGCGGCAAAGGGCTCTTCCTCCAACGCCGGCCCGCTGGGGGAGCATGACGGGACCGGGCCGCAGAACAGCGCCTCCATATACCGCAGGAGCCGGGCCGCGGGGGCCGCGTGGGCCGGGACGGAGCCGATGGGACAGGCGATCTCCCGGGGCTCCGGCGTCTCCCCGCGCAAGAGCTGCTGGTGACGGTCAAACAACGCGCTCAGCGCCGCCTGGTAGTCCCGGGCGAAGCGGTCCTCCCCGCCGGGGAGACCGCCGCGCAGGACGGAGATCGCCGCCTCGTCCGCGGCGATCCGCTGTTCGATGCTGGGCAGGCGCTGAAGATAGGGGCGGTATTTTTTGCAGGTGCGCAGATCCTGCTTGAGCCTGGGCAGATAGTCGTTGGCGGTCTTGAGACATTGGGCGGCCTCGTCCAGGTCGGCCTCCCGGGACGGGTCCGGCGCTCCGCCGTCATAGCCGTCCATGACGCGCGCCAGCCGCTCCCCGGCCTTGTCCGGCAGCTCGTCGATGATCCTGCCGTAGTTGGGCGCGAAGAACCACACGTTCAGGCCGTATCCCAGGACCACGCCCAAAAGGACGTAGATGGGCCGCATAAGCGGATAGAGGTCGTAGCCCGGCGTCATGAGGATGACCAGATATCCGGGCATGAGCATGGTGATGTCGGCGATGTTCAGCCGCAGGCCGCGGTTGATGAGGGTGGTGATGATGAGGGAGAGGGTCATGGGCAGCGCCAGCCGCTGGGACGCGTGCAGATGGGGCACCCAATTGAAAAAGAGGTAGAGCGGATACGCCACCAGGACGCCGATGATCTGGGCCAGCATCCGCTTGCGCACGTAGGACTTGGTGTTGGTCACCGTGGCGCCGTAGGGCAGCGTCATGATGGCGCTGATGCTGATGCTGGAGGTGGCGTGGAAGTCCAGCGCCCACACCAGCAGAAAACCCACATAGGAGGCGATGATCAGCCTCCAGACCGTCACGCGGTCTTCCAGGGGAAACAGCGCCCCCGCCGCCTTACATTTCTTTCCCATCTGCCGCACCGCTTTCCTCCGGATTCGAAACCGGGCCGCAGCGCGCCGGTTCCGGTGTCTTATCCTGTTATAATCCACCGGAGGGGAGAATGTCAATTCCCTTGCCGTGTTCAATTTGAAATCCCGGCCGGCGGCGCGCCCGGAGAGAGGGCCCTGCCCGTCAGGTCCAGGTCTGCCACACCTCGGGGCAGTAGCCCACCGTGGCCTGCCTGCCGTTGCGGACGATGGGGGTGCGGAGGAGCCGGGGGTCCTCCAGCAGCTTTTCCAGCTTGTCGTCGTCGTAGGCCAGATAGGTCACCAGGGCGGCGTCCGGGTGCCCGCTGTCGATGAGGGCCTCCAGCCCCACGGCGTTCTTCACGCTGGCCAGCTCTCCCCGGCTGATGCCGTATTTCAGAAGGTCCACGGCCTGGAATTTGATCCGGCGCTCCTTGAAGTAGCGCTGGGCCTTTTTGGTGTCAAAGCACTTGTTCTTTCCAAAGATCTGGATATTCATGGCTCATGCCTCCTCTCCCAGGTAGGTGAACCGGGGGCCGGAATAGCCCTCCCGCTCCACCTGCTCCCCCCACATGGCGGCGGGACGGACCCAGACGCCCCGCTCCCCGTAGAGGGCCTGATAGACCACCATGGGCTCCAAGGTCTCGGAGTGGCGGGCGGTGCAGAGCACCCGGTACTCCCTTCCCTTGAAGTGGCGGTAACGGCCGGGGCGGATCTCCTCCATGGGGACAGCTCCTCTCGTCAGGTTTTGTGTCAGCCCATTGTAGCACAAAGCCGAAGCCGGGGGAAGGCGGAAGGACAAATTTCTTGTATACTTTTCCCGCTGCATATGGTATACTATAAAAACAGGCGTGCCCTGAGACGGGCAGCGTATGACAGGCTTTATGTGCTCCGGCACTGATATAGCAAAAACAGGATAGGGCGGCGCGGCTTCCGGCGGGGGAGCGCACCCTTTTTCCGGCGAGGCAGGGCCGGAAAGAGCGGGGCGGATCTCTGGCTTTGTTTTGTTGCGTCCCTATGCCTGCGTTCCTACCATCTTTTGGATCGTAATAAAGGAGTGTAAGCATACTTTTATGGCAGAAAAATTGAAGATCATCTCCCTGGGCGGTCTCAACGAGATCGGCAAAAACCTCACCGTCTACGAGTACGGCGGCGACATCGTCGTGGTGGATGTGGGCATGGGCTTCCCCGACGACGACATGTACGGCATCGACGTGGTCATCCCCGACTTCACCTATCTCATCAAGAACCAGGACAAGATCC
>DXDV01000175.1 GCA_019115345.1 Candidatus Intestinimonas stercorigallinarum
CAAACAAATTGCTCCGGAAGAATTGGCCGCAGGAATGCTGGAGATTCTGAAGCAAAATGTAACGGCCGACAAAAATGGGTTATACCGCTCTCTGGTCTCACAGTGCGGTATAACCCGCGTGGGCAAAACGATCAATGAAATATTGGATTCCGCACTGCGCCTTCTCAAAGACACCATTGACATAGACGGCGACCAGCTTTCACTGAGGTGACATCACCTTTAGGTTCTCGTGCAGTGATGCGTTGGGGTTCGAGTCCCCATGCCCGCACCACGTCGCCGCGGACGACATATCGTTCGCGGCGACTTTTTTGTCTATGGCAGAAAAGTCCTATGCGCAGCCGTTGGTGGCTTTGCCGCCTTACGGATGCAGCATCCCCCATGCAGGGACATCCGCCCGCTCCCTCTGCTGCGCCTCGCTTCCAACCGCGACCCGCTTGCGCTGGGCTCGCGGTTGGCGGCCGCCCTGCGGGCGGCTCTTTTGAGCCTGAAAGGTTGCTTACGCCTCTTCGTTCATATCGGAGCGGCGTTTGCTCCATTTTGGCATATTTTTCCTTATTTCGACACGATCTGAACGCAATCGATACACGCGACCCCACGGACCCGGTTGACCGCCGCCAGGTTTTCTGCTATGATAAGGCGTGTACTCAAATTGGAAGAGAGCAGAGGACGCGAATCATGGATGACGGCGACAGTCAAACCCACAACCAGCCCCCCTGCATCATAAAGTCATGCATATGGAGTCAGAGCAAGACATGGCCTATGCCTGCGCCGCCGGTGCGGTAGGCTGTGTCTTTTCGCGTCTTTTTTGAGGGAAAGAATTGCCAGTATGGCAGGAGGAATGAAGCTTGGAAGAATCGATCTTAGTATTCGCCAGCGCGGAGACCGCGGTCCTTTCCATCCATGACAGCAAGCTGGTGCGCAAAGCGGAGCCCCTGGCGCTGGGCATTTCCGGTCTGGTCTCCGCCGTCGCCAAGATCTTCGCGCCAACGTCTGGCTCCCCACTGAGCCGGGACCATCAGGTGGAAAGCGCGCTGGTCTGCCCGGAAAATCCCCCCGTCGGGCAGGACGCCGTTTCCCAGGAAGAGGCGTGAACACATGAACTACGAGAAGAGAAAAGCGTTCATTGTCAACTGCGTCTACGCCGGGTTGATCGCCTGCATCTGCTATGTCGTCCTCCGCTACGGCCTGGGCCTGCTGGCCCCGTTCCTGCTGGCCGCTCTCTTTGCCTATATGCTCAAGATCCCCGCGGACTTCCTCTGCCGCAAAACCGGACTGCCCTACAAGCCGACGGTCTTTTTGCTGGTGCTGCTGTTTTACAGCACCATCGGACTGCTCCTCTCCCTGGCGGGCATCAAGCTGGTCAGCTCGGCCATGGACCTGTTCTCCGCCCTGCCCTCCTTCTATGCATCCGCCATTGAGCCGACACTGGGCATCGCCTTCAACCACATTGAAGCCCTGGCGTTCAAAATGGACCCGGCGCTCATGTCCATCCTGAACGACCTGTTCTCCCAGTTCGTCCAGTCCATGGGCGATCTGGTCACCAGCTGGTCCGTGATGGCCGTCAGTGCCCTCTCCGGCTACGCCTCCTCCCTGCCGTCCATTTTCATCAAGCTTTTGCTGATGGTGATCTCCACTTTCTTCATCGCCGGAGATTATCCGCTTCTGGCGGACTTCGTCTCCCGTCAGCTGCCGGAAAGGGTGAACGCCATCCTCGCCCAGATCCGGGTCTATGTGGTGGGGACCCTCTGGGTCTGCATCCGCTCCTACGCCCTCATCATGTGCATTACCTGTCTGGAGCTGAGCGTGGGACTGAGCATCCTCGGGATCTCCAATGCGGTGCCCATCGCCCTGTGCATCTCCATCTTTGACATTCTCCCCGTCCTGGGGACCGGCGGGATCATGCTCCCGTGGGTGGTCATCACCGCCGTCCGGGGGGAGTATTCCCTGGCCCTGGGCCTGCTGGCGGTGTACCTGGTGGTCACCGTCATCCGCAATATCCTGGAGCCGAAGATCGTGGGCAGCCAGATCCGCCTCCACCCGGTGGTGACCCTGGCCAGCATGTTCGTGGGCGTGCAGCTGTTCGGCGTGCTGGGCCTGTTCGGCCTGCCCATCCTCCTCTCCCTGCTGCGGCACCTCAACGACAACGGCACCATCCGCCTCTTCCGCTGAGGCGGCAGGACGCCGTCCCGCCCCTCCCCATCCCGGGCGCGCCACCCATCACAGCAAACAAAGGTCCGTTGCAAAATAAGCCCATCAACAAAAGGAGAGCTTTGGGATCCCGAAAGAGGGGTCCCAAAGCTCTCCTTCTATTTAAAATTAGGCTGTGCAACTAAACCAAAAGCAAGACTAACATAAGGTGTATGAGCGCCGAGGATGGGGCCGATCTCCAGCTCCATAGGAAGCACCTCCACAGCGGGAAGCCCTTCCATCGGCTCCAGGCACCCATCCGCTGTGGCATCCGTAAAAATTTGATAAGCCGTCATCCGTCACACATCTTTCCCGCGGCCGGCGCAGCATCCGCAGCTGTGCCAGAGCCGGTCCGCCGTCTCTTTCCAGCGCGCCGCGTAAGGAGTGGTTTTGCCGCACAGCTGCGCCGCGCTCTCCGGACTCTGGTAATCCGTGCTGACGGCGCCGCTCTGCGCCACCATCCGGCGCAGGCACTCCGGATTTTCCAGCATGGGGCAGGGGCGCAGCATATCCGATTGCTACACTGTTTCCATGCTGGCGATCGTGAAGCGATGGATGGCCGGCAATATCTCGTGTTCAAGACAGGAGCTCCTCGCCCTTTTTGAGAAAACCATTGGAGGTTCTGTCGCGGCGGTATTGGACGGCTTCGGAAATAACCCGTTGCAAAATGGGCCTGCAACATGAGATCCTGGGCATCAGCCGTCAGCATCCGGCTTCTGTGGAGGCGGCCGGTATGCGCCACGGCCTGTCGCTGGAGCTTCTGTTCAAAACCGCGGCCGTTCTTGAGGCGGGACCCTATCTGCCGCTCAAGTTCAGACTCGAAACATAAGCGCGCAAAATGCGGGGAGGAATTTGATCCTCCCCGCATTTCATTTGGGTCCCGGCGTTCTTCCGCCGCAATACCGCTATTTCGTAAGGTGGGTGCGGCCCTGCCGTCAGGCCAGAGAGGCAAAGCGCATGAGCATGGTGGCGACCTCGGCCCGGGTGGCGGCGCCGCCGGGATCCAGCCGGCCGTTCTGGTCGCCGGAGAGGATGCCGTTGGCCACCGCCCAGTTCATGGCCTCCAGGGCCCAGGCGGAGATCTCCCCGCTGTCGCCGAAGCCGCTCAGGTCGGCCTCCACGGACACGCCGCCGGCGTAGCGGAAGAGCATGACCGCCAGCTGCTCCCGGGTCACGTTTCCGGCGGGGTCGAACAGGCCCTGCTCCACGCCGGTGACGATGCCCTGCGCCGCGGCCCAGGACACCGCCTGGCTGTACCACTGACCGGCGCTCACATCGGAGAAGGCGCTCTCACCGGAGGCGGCGGGCTGGCCCGCCATCCGCCACAGGACCGTGGCCAGCATGGACCGGTCCATCTGCGCGTCAGGGCTGAAGGTGGTGTCGGAGGTGCCGTTGAAGTAGCCCCTGGAGGTGACATAGTCCACGGCCTCCTTGGCCCAGTGGCCGTCGGACATGTCGGTGAAAACGGCGGGAGTGACGGGCGTCTCCTCCTCTTTGCTCCCGCTGCTTCCCTCCTCGGGCTGTGTGGTGGTCCCATCGGAGGAGTCATTGCCGCTGGAAGCATCGTCATTGCTGGTGCTGCT
>DXDV01000176.1 GCA_019115345.1 Candidatus Intestinimonas stercorigallinarum
TGAAGGAGTTGAGGTTCTTCATCTCAGTGCGGGTGCCGAAGGTGTCGCTCCCCGCCGGGCGCACCGACAGGTTCACGTCGCAGCGGAGGGAGCCCTCCTGCATCTTGCAGTCGGAGACCCCCAGGTACTGGAGGGTGGAGCGCAGCTTCTCCAGGTAGGCGATGACCTCCTCACCGGAGCGGAAGTCGGGCTCGGTGACGATCTCAATGAGAGGGACGCCGCAGCGGTTGTAGTCGCAGCGGGTCTGGTCGATCCAGGGATCGTGGACCAGCTTGCCGGCGTCCTCCTCCATGTGGAGCTCGTGGATGCGGATGGTCTTCTCTCCGCCGGACTCGGTGCGGATGGTGAGCCTGCCGTTCCGGACGATGGGGAGATAGAGCTGGGAGATCTGGTAGGCCTTGGGGAGGTCGGGGTAGAAGTAGTTTTTCCGGTCGAACCGGCAGGACCGGGTGATCTCCCCGTCCAGGGCCAGGCCCACCTTTACAGCGTACTCCAGCACCTTCTCGTTGACCACCGGCAGGGTGCCGGGCATGCCCATGCACACCGGGCAGCAGTGGGTGTTGGGATCGCCGCCGAAGGCGGTGGTGCAGGAGCAGAAGATCTTGGTCTTGGTGGAGAGCTCCACGTGGGTCTCCAGACCGATGACGGTTTCCCAGGTCATTGGGCCTGCGCCTCCTTTCCGGCGGGGTGTTGTCTGTGGTGATCGGTGTCCAGCTGGAAGCCGTAGGCGGCGTCCAGCACCTTCGCGTCCCCCAGGGCGGGGCCGATGAGCTGGGCCCCGATGGGGAGCCCCTGGCCGTCAAAGCCGCAGGGCATGGACAGCCCCGGCAGACCCGCCAGGTTCACCGGCACGGTGAAGATATCGGAGAGATACATCTTCAGGGGGTCCCCCAGGCTCTCCCCCAGCCTGGGGGCAGTGGCGGGAGCCACCGGGGTGAGGAGGAGATCGTACTTCTCAAAGGCCTCGTCGTAGGCCCTCTTGATGAGGGCCTTCACCTGGAGGGCCTTCTTGTAGTAGGCGTCGTAGTAGCCGGCGGAGAGGACGAAGGTCCCCAGCAGGATGCGGCGCTTCACCTCGGCCCCGAAGCCCTGGGTGCGGGTCAGCTCGTAGAGACCGGTGAGGTCCTCGTAGCCCTCCGCCCGCCAGCCGTACTTCACCCCGTCGAACCGGGACAGGTTGGAGCTGGCCTCGGCGGCGGCGATGATATAATAGGTGGGCACCACGTAGTTCATCATGGGGAAGGAGAACGCCTCCACCACCGCGCCGCGGGCCTTGAGCACATCGGCGGCGGAGAGGACGGCGGCGCGGACGGCCTCGTCCAGGCCCTCCCCGAAGCACTCCGCCGGCAGGCCCACCCGAAGCCCCCGCAGGTCCCCGGTGAGGCCCTCCGCCAGGCTGCCCCAGGGCAGGTCCAGGCTGGTGCCGTCCCGGCGGTCCCGCCCCGCCATCAGGTCGAGCACGGCGGCACAGTCGGCGGCCGACCGGGCCACCGGCCCCAGCTGGTCCAGGGAGGAGGCGTAGGCGATGAGCCCGTAGCGGCTCACGGAGCCGTAGGTGGGCTTCATGCCGGTGACGCCGCAGTAGGCGGCGGGCTGACGGATGGAGCCGCCGGTGTCGGAGCCGATGGCGTACCAGCAGGCCCCCGCCGCTACGGCGGCGGCGGCCCCGCCGGAGGAGCCGCCGGGGGCGCGGCCGGGGTCCCAGGGGTTCCGTGTGGGCCCGTAATACGAGGTCTCCGAGGTGGAGCCCATGGCGAATTCGTCCATGTTCAGCTTGCCCAGGAGCACCCCGCCGGCGGTCTTGAGCTTTTCCGCGGCGGTGGCGTCATAGGGGGGCGTGAAATCCCCCAGAATTTTGGAGGCGCAGGTGGTGGGCACTCCCTTGGTGCAGATGTTGTCCTTGAGGGCCATGGGCACTCCGGCCAGGGGGGAGAGCTTCTCTCCCGCCGCCAGCCGATGCTCCACTTCGGCGGCCTGGGCCAGGACGGCTTCCCCGTCCAGGCAGGTGATGAAGGCGTTGGTCCCCTCCTGGGCCTCCTCCCGGCGGTCCAGGACGGCCCGGGCGGCCTGGGTGGGAGAGACCTCTCCCCTCTGAATGAGCCCGCCCAGCTCCAGGGCGGTATATTCCCAAAGTTCCATCCTTCTCCCTCCTCACTCCACCGTCTTGGGCACCAGGAAGGCCGCCTCGTCGGGCGCCGGGGCGTTGGAGAGCAGCGCCGCCCGGTCCTCCGAGGGGACCACCTCGTCCGCCCGGAGCACGTTCTTCAGGGGAATGACGTGGCTCATGGGCTCCACACCGTCGGTATCCAGGCCCTCCAGCACGTCCATATAAACCAAGATCTGCTCCAGCTCTCCGGTCATGCGGACCTTCTCCTCCTGGGGCAGCCTCAGCCGGGACAGCTGGGAGACGTAATCCACCATCTCTTCTGTGATCTTCATCGTAAAACCTCCATCCTCACGGCTCCAGCCGGCTCAGGTCCCGGGGGAACAGGCTGGCATAGCGCACGTTGTCCAGACCGCACAGCTGCATGGTCAGCCGCTCCAGGCCGATGCCCAGACCGCCGTGGGGGGGCATGCCGTGCTTGTGGATCATGAGATAGCTCTCAAACTCCGCCGGGTCCATGCCCAGCTTCTCCATCTTGGCCACCTGCTGGGCATAGTCGTGGATGCGCTGCCCGCCGGTGGTCACCTCCACCCCCCGGAAGAGGAGGTCAAAGGAGAGGGTATATTTGGGGTCGGCCAGGTCGTCCATGGCGTAGAAGGGCCGCTTTTTGCTGGGGTAATGGGTGACAAAGACGAACTCGCTCCCCCACACCTCCCGGGCGTAGCGCCCGATGGCGTGCTCCTCTTCCGGCTCCAGGTCGTAGGGGTCCCGGATCTGGTAGCCGTACCTCTCCGCCGCCAGGCGCTTGATCTCATCGAAGCGGACGGCTGGGATCTTCTCCACCGCCGGGAGCGTCAGCCCCAGCCGGGCAAGATCGCCGGCGTACTCCCCCGCCAGCAGGTCCATGGCGTACCGGAGGAAGCCGGTCTCCATGTCCATCACGTCCCGGAAGGAGTCGATGAAGCCCATCTCAAAGTCCATGGAGGTATACTCGTTGAGGTGGCGGGTGGTGGCGTGCTTCTCCGCCCGAAAGACGGGGGCCACCTCGTAGACCCGCTCAAAGACCCCCACCATGGTCTGCTTGTAGAACTGGGGCGACTGGGCCAGGAAGGCCTTCCGCCCAAAGTAGTCCAGCCGGAAGATGTTGGAGCCTCCCTCCGCCCCGGCGTGGACGATCTTGGGGGTGTGGACCTCGGTGAAGCCCTCCCGCTGGAGGTACTCCCGAAAGGCCCGGCTCAGTCCGGCCTGGAGCTTGAACACGCTGCGCTCCCGCAGATGCCGCAGCGTCACCGGGCGCAGGCCCAGCTCCGTGTCCAGGCTGACGTTGAGCTTGGCCTTGGACACGGGCACCGGCATGGGCTCCGCCGGACGGGAGAGCACCTCCACCGACTCCGCCGCCAGCTCCACGCCGCCGGGGGCCCGGGGCTCCTGCCGGGGGACGCCCGTCACCCGCACCGCCGACTCCTCCGGCACCTGGGCGAGGTCCAGCCCCGCGCACACGCACTGGAGCAGGCCCTCCCGCCGCCGCAGCTTTAAAAAGATGAGTCCGCCGCCCATGGGCTGCTTCACATGGACCATACCGGAGACCTGAACGGTCTGGTTTCGCCGTCCGCCCTCCAGGAGGTCGTTCCAGCTCAGTCCCCCGCTCATTTTGGTCCCAGTGATGAATTCCATACCGTTCACGTCCTTTCTTACTTCGTTTTCAGGCAATGCGCCGGGAAAAAAATAAAAAAACGCCCCGGAGCTGTATTCCACAGCTTCGGGACGGAAATATCCGCGGTACCACCCAAAGATTGCCGTCTCGCCTTTGAGACAGCCCCTCGCACCCTTAACGCGGGAACACGTGACGCCCTCCCCCCATCGCGGGCTCGAACGTCCGGCTCGGTCAGTGTTGCGCCTCCCCATCCTGCCGGACCGGGCTCTCAGTCGGTGACCCGGATTCTCTGGCGGCCCTCATGGGGGACGGTCTGCCTCATCGCCTTTGTGTGTGGCTCCATTGCCTTTTCGATGTGCGTAGTATATGCGCTTTTTTCTCAAATGTCAACTCTTTTTTTGCGGCGCAGACCCATCGCAGATTTGGCCATGCGCCGCTTTCAACGGCGCGGCCGCGGGAGCAAAGCCCGTGGGATCCGCGGGCATAAGACCCGGCCGGACGGCGCGCAGCAGTTGCGAATACAGGTTCTTATTTTCCGGGGTTTCTGCTTTCGCCCCTTTGTGCTATACTGGTGTCATCTCCCATCCTCCCACAGAAAAGAGGCGTTGTAAGCATGCTCAATTGGTCCGCTCTGGAGGCCGCCTGCGCCGCCTGCCGGAACTGTTCCCTCTGCGAGACCAGACACCACGTGGTCTTTGGCGAAGGTCTCCCCACCGCCGACGTCATGTTCATCGGTGAAGGCCCCGGCGAGCAGGAGGACCTGACCGGCCGCCCCTTCGTGGGCCGGGCCGGGCAGTTCCTGGACGAGATGCTCTCCATCATCGACCTGGACCGCTCCCGCTACTTCATCGGCAATATGGTCAAGTGCCGTCCGCCGCAGAACCGGGACCCCCTCAACACCGAGATCGAGGCCTGCATCGGCTACCTCCGGAACCAGGTGGCCCTCATCCGCCCAAAGATCATCGTCTGCCTGGGCCGGATCGCCGCCACGCGGCTCATCCGGGAGGACTTCAAGATCACCCGGGAGCACGGGCAGTGGTTCGAGAAGGCCGGGGTCCACATGATGGCCATGTATCACCCCTCCGCCCTCCTCCGGGACCCCAGGAAACGCCCGGAGGCCTTCGAGGACCTGAAAAAGCTCCAGGCCAAGATTTGGGAGGTCTGCCCCGGCACCTACGCCGGAGTGGTGCCCCTGGGCCGCGCCGGCGGCTCCGCGCGCCAGAGCATACAGCCTCCCGCAGAATAAAAACATTCCCCGGAAACCGTCAGCCACGATTTCCGGGGAACGCTTTTTTCCTATGGAACGGCATTTGCCATACAGAGACAGCTGAGATGCCCCCTCACGAGCCGTGCTCGCCGCCGGCCTGCTCCCCGTCCGTCCGGTGGTCCGGCAGGACGGCGTTGACGCCGAAGGCGATGGCCACACCCACAACCGTCTCGATGATACGGGCGGCGGCATAATAATACCGCTCCATCCCCGCCACATCGTTGATGAGAATGACGCAGGGGACAATACAGGCCATGCCGCAGGCGGCGGGGCGTTGGATCAACAGACACACCCAGATGCCCGCCACGCAGATCAGGCCCAAAACGGCGGTTTTCACCAGGGGGATCCGCGCGATCTCCCCCAACGACAGCGCCAGCACGCCCAGAGCGCCGCCCACGGCCACGCCGATGAAGCGGGAGACGCCCTGCTGCATGGTCTGGCCCAGCGAGCTCTGCATGCACACCAC
>DXDV01000177.1 GCA_019115345.1 Candidatus Intestinimonas stercorigallinarum
CGGCACAGGCCGATATACTGGTCGTTGGCCCCCAGCACCACCTGCTCTCCCTCCCGGAGGACGTTGCCGTCCTTGTCGAAGCGGGCGTTGCAGGTGGCCTTTTTGCCGCACCAGCAGATGGTCTTGACCTCCTCGATGATGTCGGCGGTGGCCAGCAGCTCCTGGGAGCCTGGGAAGAGCCGCCCGGAGAAGTCGGCCCGGAGGCCGTAGCAGATCACCGGCACGTTCCAGTCGTCCACGACGCGGACCAGAAACTGGACCTCCTCCCGGCTGAGGAACTGGGCCTCGTCCACGATGACGCAGGCGTACTGTTTGAGGGTCTCCTCCGGCATGGCCGCCAGCTCGGAAAAATAGATGCAGGGGTGGCTCAGGCCCATCCGGGAGGCCACGAACTTGGCCCCGTCCCGCTGGTCGATCTCCGGCTTGACCAGCAGGGCCACCTGGCCCCGCTCCTCGTAGTTGTAGCGCACCATCAGGGCGTTGGCCGTCTTGCTGGAGCCCATCACTCCGTATCGGAAATACAGCTTTGCCATCTCGTTCTCCCTCTTCTTTTGGATTGGGCCTAGCGCACCCGGTCCTCCACCAGGTGCTGAAAGCTCCGGAAGGCGTTGGGCACGGCGTGGTCCCGCCGCAGGGCCTCCCGTCCCGCCCACACCCAGCCCTCCGGCAGCTTCTCGCCGGCGGTCTCCATGACCCGGCAGGTCATGCGCCACTCGATGTGGGTGAAGATGTGCCTGCCCGTGCCGCCGTCAGAGAGGTCCAGGGGCTCGATGCCCCAGTCCTCCAGGCAGTCCCAGGCGGGGGCGGGCTCGTTGGGATACTCCCACAGCCCCCCCAGCAGACCCCTCTTGGGCCGCTGGCGCAGGGCCACCTTTCCGTCGTGGAAGAGGAGAAAGACCACCCGCTCCTCCACCCGGCGGGCCTTCCTGGGGGGCTTCACCGGCAGATCCCCGGCGCGGTCCTCCAAATGGGCCCGGCAGAAGTCCGCCGCCGGGCACTTCTCGCACAGGGGCGCGCCGTTGGGGAGGCACACCATGGCCCCCAGGTCCATCATGGCCTGGTTGAAGTCCCCCGGCGCCCGGAGGGGGATGACCGCCTTCAGGGCGGCCCACATCCGCTTCTTGGTGTCCGGCTTTGTGATGTCGCCCTCGTCCCCGGTGAGCCGGGAGACCAAGCGCAGCACGTTGCCGTCCACGGCGGGCACCGGCTGGCCGAAGGCGATGGAGGCGATGGCCCCGGCGGTGTACTCCCCCACCCCGGCAAGGCCCAGCAGGGCCTCGTAGGTCTCCGGAAAGGCCCCGCCGAAGTCCTCCGTCACCTGCCGGGCGGCCTTTTGCAGGTTCCGGGCCCGGTTGTAGTAGCCCAGGCCCTGCCACAGCTTGAGGAGCTTGTCCTCCTCCACCGCCGCCAGGTCGGCCACGGTGGGCAGGGCCTCCAGGAAGCGGCGGTAGTACTCCAGCACCGCCGCCACCCGGGTCTGCTGGAGCATGATCTCCGACACCAGGACATGGTAGGGGGTGGGGTCGCTCCGCCAGGGGAGGGTGCGGGCGTTTTCGCGGTACCACTGCAAAAGGGGAATGGGGAGCCGGGTCAGTTCATCCAAGGGTCTTGTCCTCCAAAAGGGGCCGCCCGAGGCGGCCGGTGTATTCAGCGGACATATTATACAATAAAATTTTTCTCTCCGCAATCAAAAGCGCCGCCCCACGCATCTAATGGGTGAAAGGAGGGGACGCCGATGACCCAGCAGGACTACGCCGTCCGGGCCGACGCCCTCAAGGAAAAGCTCTACGGCATGGCCTTTCTCTACCTGGGCAGCCAGTCCCTGGCGGTGGACGCCGTGGACGAGGCGGTGTACCTGGGCCTGCGCGCCTGCCACAGGCTGCGGGAGGAGGCCTTCTTCAACACCTGGCTCACCCGCATCCTCATCAACGCCTGCAACGCCGAGCTGCGGCGGCGCAGGCGGGAGGTGTCCATGGCGGAGCTGCCCGAGACGGCCCAGGAGGCCTTTGACGCCCTCCCCCTGCGGGAGGCGGTGGGGCGGCTCCCCCGGGAACTGAAAGACGTGATCATTCTGCGGTATTTTACCGGCCTCACCCTGGCGGAGACCGCCCGGACCCTGGACATCCCCCAGGGCACCGTGGTCACCCGGCAGCGGAAGGCCCTCCGGCTGCTGCGGCTGGAGCTCACCGACGGAGAGGAGGCGGTCCATTCATGAACCGAAACGAGGAATATTGGGCCCTGGTGGCCCAGCTGAGCGATACGCCGCCGGAGCTGGAGGGCACGGTGGAGCGGGCCAGGGCCCGGGCCCGGAAGCGGACCCTCAAGCGGTGGCTGGGCATCCCTGCGGCCTCCCTGGGGGGCGTGGCGGCGGCCTTCGTGCTGCTGGTGAACTGCTGCGTCCCCTTCGCCCAGGCCTGCGGACGCATCCCCGGCCTCCGGGACCTGGCGGCGGCGGTGGCCCTCTCCCCCAGCCTGAAGGCGGCGGTGGAGCACGACTTCGTCCAGGTGGTGGACCAGGAGCAGACGGAAAACGGCGTCACCTTCCGGCTGGAATACCTCATCCTGGACGCCACGCAGATCAACTTTTTCTACTCCGTCTCCGGCGGGGACTACACCAGCTTCCACGTCTACCCCAGCATCACCGGCCTGGACGGGGAGAAGCTGGAGGGCTACTCCATCATCAGCAGCGATACTTCCCCCGGCGAGCTGAGCGACTTCAACGTCAACTACGGCGACGGCTTCCAGGTCCCGGAGGCCATCCGGCTCACCTGTGAGGTGACCGCCCGGCGGGAGGAGGGAGACGGCATGGCCGTCGCCCCCGCCGACAGCATCTGGGATGAGCCGGAGCCCGGCCGGGAGCCGGAGGTGGTGGCCGCCTTCACCTTCGATCTGGAGCTGGACGACCGCTTCACCGTCCCCGGGGAGACCCTCCCCCTGGACAAATGGGTGGAGGTGGACGGCCAGCGGCTCCTCCTCCGGGAGCTGGAGGTGCATCCCACCCACGCCCGGCTGGCGGTGTCCTCTGACCCGGACAACACCGCCTGGCTGGCTGGCCTGGACTTCTACCTGGAGGACGAGAAGGGCACACGCTACGAGGCCGGCGCCCGCTCCGGCAGCAGCGGCCGCCTGATGGCCAGCGGCGCCGACGGCACCAACGACGTCATCTACTACTACCTGGAGAGCAGCTTCTTCCGGGACCCGGAGCGCCTCACCCTCTGCCTCACCGGAGCCCGATGGCTGGACAAGGACAGGGAGTGGGTCACGGTGGACCTGACCACCGGCGAGGCAAGCTGGCTCCCCGAGGGAGCGGAGTTCCTCTCCGCCGACCGGCAGGGGGAGGACGTCCACTGCGTGGCGCTTGTCCCCGATATCCAGCAGCTCTTCTCCTGGACATACCGGGACCCGGAGGGGGGCGAGCACTCCTTTGACTCTATGGGAAGCACCATGCTCTCCTCCGAGCCCGGACAGGAGGACCCGGACAGGGAACTCTGCGAGATCTCCTTCGCCCTGCGGGACTACCCCTGGGACACGGTGAAGCTGAAGCTGAATTTCACCCGTGAGACGGCCTTCCCGGAGCCCGTGACCGTGGAGCTCCAATGAACTCCATGCGGGGGCTCTTTCCGACAAGCGAAACAGGCATCCGCCCAGGGTCTTTCCCCGGGCGGATGCCTGTTTTTGCTTAAAGGTCCCCTTTGAATCTGGCGGCGACCTCTGTCATATTTCCGCAGGTCAGCTTGCCCTCCGGGCAGCGCCCCAGCAGATAGCAGCTTGGGCCGAAGCGGCCGTACAGCTCGGGACAGTGCTCCCGGAGCCGCCGCAGCATGGAGACGGCCACCTCCCTGACCTCCCACTGGGCGCGATTGCAGGTCCGCAGCTGGAGGAAAAGCCTGAGCTCCCGGGCGTTGATCGTTGTCATGACGTCCATCAGATTGCCGCTCAGGGCGTAATAATAGCCGTATTTTCTCAGCGATGGGCTGTCGGCGGCTTCACGGAGCATGCCGTGGGCCGCGCCCAGCGCGGACGCATAGATATCCCAGGCCTCCGGCAGCGCCTGGATGCTGGCCGGAGCGATATAGCGGCTGTGGTTCACGCTTTGGATGGGCGGCAGGAGGATGGACTGCATCCTGTGCCGGACGAGGTGGGTGATCCCAGACAGCGTGACGTCCGAGATCAGAAAGGAATAGGTCAGCTGCTCCAATTCACGGGCGCGTTCCGCTTCCACCAGGCGCGCGGCGTCGAACGGCTGCGCCGCGTGGGGGGCGCTGATCCGGTGCGCGGCGCGCAGAAGGTCGAGGGGCGCGGACGGCGCGCTGACCAGCTGGACGGAGCCCGCCTCCCCGGGATGCACCCAGCGGGGCTCCGGCTCCAGCACAAAGCAGCCGCCGTCGGGATCGGCCTGCCCGTCCGGCCCCGGAGCGTCCGGCTCCAGCGGAAAGCCCGGAAAGATGTCCCTTGCCTGCGACAGAAGCTGCTCGGCCAGACAGCGCAGCTCGGGAACGCCGCGTCCCCGGCCGTGCCGGATGGAGGAGATGACGTGGGCCAGCTCCCGGGCGTTGATCGTGCAGTAGAAGTTGCTGTGGAAGGAGTAGGGCAGGACGAACCGGGCGTCCTCCCTGGGAACGCCCGCGTCCAGCAGTGCCCCGTAGGCGGAAAAGAGCCGGTCCATATAGCGCCGGTACTCCTCCAGCGCGGCCCCTTCCAGCTCAGGGGGGATGTGGTACCCAAACTTGCTGAAGTCGACGTAACGCCGGGATTTTACCGTAAAGGAGGCCAGACGGCACTCAATGAAATACTGCTCGACAAAGGCCGAGATGTTCCAAAACGCGATGGTAAATACCGCGTGCTCCAGGAAGGACTTGTGCCCGGAGTTCAGGACCTTCCGGATGAGATCCAAATTCTTGGGATTTTCCTTCGCCTTTTCAAATATCTCATTGGCGTCGCCCTGGGTCGTGGAGATGCGCGCCGCGCTGGCGCAGACTTCATTGCAATGGATGTTGTAGCTGATGATCTCCGCGTGAGGCTGTACGTTCATGATCGTCAATGTCCCCTGTCTCTGTGCGTATTTGTCCGCGCCCGCCGCAACCGTCACTGGCGGGTACGGGCCCCTCGGCGCTGGGCCAGGCCCCGCGCTGAGGCCCCCTTCGGCGGCGGAAAGGATCATCTGCTCCCCCACAGGTCGTCCGGGTACAGGCCGGAGGCGGTCTTTTCCGCGATGGCGGCCACCACCACGGGCTTGTCCGCCTGATAGGTGACGCCGTACCACTTGTCGGCGCTGCGGAGCACCTTGGCCCGGGCCTTTCCCTCCTCCAGGAGCTGGCTGATGACGCTGGGCAGGAAGAACTCCCCCTTCATGGGGTTTTCCGCCAGGGCCTTGTCCAGGAAGGCGGGGAAGCGGCGCTCCGCCTCGTCGATGAAGCTGCGGGTGAGACCCCACAGGTTGAGGGAGACGATGGTGTCGCCGGACAGGGGGGTCCAGGTGGCGCCGCCGTCCTCGCTGAACCGGGCGTCGTCCCCCTCCTTTTCGATGCAGGTGCGCTCGGTGACCCGGACCAGGTAGCCGTTTTCATCCTCCTCGCACACGCCCCGGGCCACCGAGCCGTGCTCGGTGATGGTGCTGCGCAGGCGGTAGCCCACCATGGCGTACTCGTAGCAGCCGGGCCGGTCGGGGTGGGTGCTCAGGTAGTCGTAGATGGCCCGGAAGCCCTCGGGGCCGTAGTAGTCGTCGGAGTTGACCACCGCGAAGGGACCCTTCACCACCTTCCGGGCGGCCAGGATGGCGTGGGCCGTGCCGAAGGGCTTCACCCGCCCCTGGGGGAGGGCATAGCCCTCGGGCAGGTCGGTCAGCTCCTGGTAGGCGTACTTGACGTCCATGACCTTGGAGAGGCGGTCGCCGACGGCCGCCCTGAAGGTCTCCTCGATCTCACGCTTGATGACAAAGACCACCGTCTCGAAGCCCGCCCGCCTGGCGTCATAGACGGAGTAGTCGATGATGAGCTGTCCGTGGTTCCCCACGGGGTCGATCTGCTTCAGGCCGCCGTAACGGCTGCCCATGCCGGCGGCCATGACCACCAGGACCGGTTTGTCCATGTTGTACACCCTCCCTCTCCCGCGCGGCACGCCGCCGCGCAAATCAACCGATTTGCGGTTTATTCAGCAGACATTATTATATGCGCCGCGGCGCTCAAATGCAAGAAGATCTGGCATGGGCGGGGACAGGTCCTCCCGGACCGCGCGGAAGAGCCGTCCGGCCGGAGCCCGCGCCTCTTCTCAAAGGCGCAGGACCCGCCCGGCGGCGCTCCACAGGGATCTGAAGTGGATCGCGGCCACCGCCCCGCAGCACAGGCCGGACCACAGGGGCCACCAGGGGAGAGCGAGTTCCATCATGAGGCATTGCAGCCCCAGGAGCAGGCTGCTCAGGGCAAATTTGGGGAGGCTCCAGCGGATATGGAGCATGGGGCGGGTGTGGACGGCCCGCACCGTGAAGATGAGGAGGTAGCTGCCCAGGGTGGAGAGGGCCGCCCCCATGGAGCCCCAGAGGGGGATCAGCAGGGCGTTCCCCGCCAGGTTGCATACCGCCCCCAGCAGCGTGGTCAGCAGGCTGCCGCCGCTGCGGCCCTCCACCAGATAGACCGAGGACAGGAAGTCGCCCAGGCAGGCGAAGGTGGTGGCCACGGTCAGGACGGGCACATACCGCCAAGACGCATAGTACTCCGGCGCCGCCAGCAGGCGGGTGGAGAGCTGGGCGGTCCAGATGACGCCGGAGGCCGCCAGGAAGGCCAGGGCGGCGTAGACGGCGAACACATTGGAGAAAAACCGCTCCTTTTCCTCCTTCGGCTGCTCCGCCAGGGCGGAGAGCTGCCAGGCGGAGGTGAAGGTGTTGGCCACCGTCAGCAGCACGGAGGGGATCTTGTTGGCCACGGCGTAAAGGCCCGTGGCGGCGCTCCCCAGGAAAAAGGCGATGAGATACCGGTCGGAGATATTGACGATCCAGCCGCACAGGGCCGCCGGGACCAGCGGGATGCTGTACCGGAGCATGCGGGCGGCGCACGGCCGGGTGACGGAGGAGAGGCGGAGATACCGCCACTGTCCGGCCCGCAGAAAGACAAACAGGGTGGAAAGACAGTCGGCCAGCGCGCTGGAGAGCACATAGCCCGTGATGCCCAGGTCCAGCACGGCCAGCAGCAGGAGGTTGAAGCCGATGGCCAGCACGGTGCGCAAAATGCCGTCCAGGGCGAAGAGGCGCACATGTCCCATGGTCCGGGAGAACTGGTTGCACACCGAGTGGATGTTGGCCGCCAGCACATAGAGGAGCACCAGCCACAGATATCCGGAGAGAAAGGAGATCTGCTCCAGCAGGGGCGAGAGGGCCAGCAGGAGGACAAACCCCGCCAGATCGACCAGCAGAGCCGTGGTAAAGACGCCGCTCTTGTCGCCGCTCCGCTCCAGGCCGTACCGGATCACGGCGTTTGCGATGCTGGCCGAGGCGATGGGAATGAGCAGGTTTCCCGTCTGGATGAGCAGGTCGGTGACGCCGTACTCGGCGCTGGAGAGGATACGGGTGTAAAAGGGGGTCAGCAGGAAATTCAGAAACCGGGACCCGAAGGTGCTCAAGCCAAACAGGAATGTGTTGAAGGCAAGGCTTCGATAGGGATTCATACGCCAAGACCTCCCCGTCATACGATCTCGTCGGATCGTCCGCGTCGCTGTGATGCCGTGTTCCATCCATCTGATC
>DXDV01000020.1 GCA_019115345.1 Candidatus Intestinimonas stercorigallinarum
GTGGTCATGCCGGTGGTGAAGACCCTGGAGGTCTCCCTGGGGGTGGAGTACGTCTACGGCGGCGGCATCACGGAGGAGAACTTCGACCGCTACGTGACGGTGGACATCCAGCCTGGATCCATCCAGGTCTCCGGTGACGAGGCTGATGTCTCCTACTTGGAGGGCAAGACCATCACCGTCGGAAGGATCGATCTGTCACAGGTGATCCAGGAGGAGCAGGAGTTTGTCTTCCCCATTGAGCTGACACCGGAGCTGAGCAACGACAGCGGCATCACCCAGGCCACGGTGACCGTCACCATCCAGGGTCTGGAGACCAAGACGGTGGAGACCTCCAACATCGACATCATCAACACGCCGGAGGGCTTTACCGCCGAAGCGGTGACGCAGTCGCTCCAGGTGCAGGTGCGGGGACCCGCAGACGCCCTGGAGACCGTGGAGGGCTATCAGCTCCGGGTGGTGGTAGACCTGGAGGGCCAGACCCTCCGGCAGGCCCAGTTCCCCTTCACGCCCAAAATCTATTTGGACGGCGATGAGCGCTGCGGGGTGGTCAGCTCCGGCAGCAGCGGCTATGTCGTCGTCGTCAATATCCAAACACAATAGGAGAATCGGTGACATGACGCAAACCGCACAGATCAAACAGACCTTTCCCAACGGCACCGCCATGGTGGCGGTGGTACGGCAGGGCGCCTGCGCGCACAACTGCTCCGAATGCGGCGGCTGTATGACGGCCGCTCAGCCTACCGTCACCGCCATGGCGGAGAACACGGTAGGCGCCCAGGTGGGCGACGTGGTGGTGGTGGAGACGGAGAACGCCCAGCTCATGGGGGTCATCGCCTTTGTCTACCTGGTGCCCATGGTGCTGCTGCTGGCCGGCTATCTGCTGGCCCAGGCCTTCGGCCTCACCCAGGGCTGGTGCATTCTCGCCGGCGGCGCGGCCTTTGCCGTCAGCGTGCTGCTCATCGTGGCGCTGGACCGGCGGGTCAAGCGCCGCAAGTCCATTCAGTTCCGCATCGTGGCCCGTAAGGGAGTCTGATGTTCGGCTATGTGGTCCCCCTGCGCGGGGAACTGAAGGTCCGGGAGCTGGACGCCTACCAAGGGGTGTACTGCGGGCTGTGCCACACTTTGGGACGGCGGTACGGTTTTTTGCCCCGCCTGCTGCTGAACTATGATTACGCCTTCCTGGCCATGGTCCTTGCCCATCCGGATGAGGGGGTGGACCTGGAGCGCCGCCGCTGTGTGGCCTGTCCTCTCCGGGGAAAGCGGGTATGTACGGCACGGCCGGGCCTGGATACGGCCGCCGACGAGAGCGTCATCCTCACCTATTGGAAGCTGCGGGACAGTGTGGCCGATCGGGGCTTTTTCCGGGGGCTGCCTGCCCGCGTGCTGAGTCTGCTTCTCCGCCCGTCCTATCGGAAGGCCGCCCGGAGGAGGCCGGAATTCGACCGGCAGACTGTGTCCTGTCTGGAGGAGCTGCGTGGTCTGGAGGCGGACAAGTCCCCCTCCATGGACCGGACGGCGGATACCTTTGCCCGCATCCTGGCGGCGGCGGCTCCCGCCACTGGGGATCGGGATCGGGACCGGGCCCAGGCACAGCTGCTTTACCATATAGGCCGGTGGATCTACCTGGTGGATGCCTGGGACGATCTGGAAGAGGACCGGGCGGCGGGGCGCTACAATCCTCTGCTCCTCCGGTTCCCAGACGGGCCGGAGGCCCACCGGGAGGAGATCCGCCTCACGCTGACCCACTCGCTGAACCTGGCAATTTCCGCTTGGAACCTCACCGGCGCCGGCGCGTGGAACGGCGTTGTCCTGAACATCCTCTGCCTGGGCCTGCCCATGGTGGAGGAGGCCGTTTTCACCGGACAGTGGAGGCGGCGCAAGAAAGAAAACAGGGAGAATGTGCTATGAACGATCCATACAGCGTCCTGGGAGTAAGTCCTGACGCCAGCGATGACGAGATCAAGAAGGCTTACCGGGAGCTGGCCCGGAAGTACCATCCGGACAATTATCAAAACAATCCTCTGGCCGATCTGGCGGAGGAGAAGATGAAAGAGATCAACGAGGCATACGACCTCATCAATAAGCAGCGGGCCGGCCGGGGGAGCGGCGGCTATCAGAGCGCCTACCAGCAGCAGGGCGGCTACCGGCAGCAGAGCCAGCGCCAGTCCGGCGGAAGCGCCACGGTCTATGCCCGGGCCCGCCAGGCCATCAATCTGGGGGACTTGACCCAGGCCGAGCAGCTGCTCCAGACCGTACCGGGACAGGACGCCGAGTGGCATTTTCTCATGGGCTCCATTGCCTACCGCAAGGGCTGGCTGGACGAGGCCATGCAGCAGTATCAGATGGCCTGCAACATGGACCCGGGCAACCCGGAGTACCGGCAGGCGTACAACATGATGCGGCAGGGGGGACAGTCCTACCGTCCTTACGGTTACAACAGCGGGATGGACTCCTGTGACTGTTGTACCACCATGCTCTGCCTCAACTGCCTGTGCGGCGGCTGTGGGAACTGATATGGGTGGTAAGCGATCCTATACAGGGCGTCTGGCGCTGTCGGCCGTATTGACGGCCCTTTCGCTGGTGGTGCTGTGGGGGGCTCAGATGGTCCCGTGGGGACGCATGGGATTGGTGGCTGTGGCCGGATTGATGCCGGCCGCCGCGGTGATCTCCGCCGGGCCGGCGGCGGGCGGCCTGTGTTGGGGCGGTACGTCTCTGCTGGCCCTGATCCTGTTGCCGGACAAGGGCTGCGGACTGCTCTATCTGCTCTTTTTTGGGCTCTACCCCCTGGTGAAGTACGCCGCAGAGCGTCTGCGCCGGCTGCCTCTGGAGCTGGCGGTAAAGCTGATCTTTTTTAATGTGGTCCTTACGGTGCTCTGGGTTGGCCTCCGAAGCGTTTTCCTGTGGGGCCTGCCCCAGGCGGAGGAGCTGAGGTGGCTCCTCTATCCCGCCGGAAATGTGGTGTTTCTGGCCTATGATTTCGGCTTTACAAAGCTGATCGGGTTTTATATCGCCCGTGTGGACAGGCCCATGCGCCGCGGCCGGGGCCGATGAAGCGGGAAACTGACGAGATGATGAGAGAAGAAAGGGGAGACCACCCTTGGTCCGCAGTATGACTGGCTATGGCAGGGGAGAGGCCGCCTTACACGGCCGCTCCATCGTGGTGGAGGTCCGGGCGGTGAACAACCGCTATCTGGACTGCGCCATCAAGATGCCGAGAGCGTATATCTTTGCCGAGGACGCCATGAAGACCCGAGTCCAGGCGGCCACCTCCCGGGGAAAGGTGGATGTCTTTGTCACCTTGGAAAGCACGGGCGCCGACGCTGTCACCGTAAAGGTGAACCACCCCGTGGCCGCCGGTTATATCACGGCACTGAAGGAGCTCAAGGAAACCTACCAGCTTCTGGGAATGGCTGACCTGCCTATGGTGGCTCGCTTCCCCGATGTGCTCCAGGTGGAGAAGGCGCCGGAGAACATCGAGGAGGCTGCTGGCGACATCTGCGCTGTGCTGGACCTGGCTCTTGCCGATTTCACCGGTATGCGGGAGCGGGAGGGAGAGCGGCTGCGCGCCGACATCCTCGCCCGGGCCGACGCTATCGAAGCCCTGGTGGCCAAGGTGGAGGAGCAAAGCCCCCGCACCGTGGCGGAGTACCGGACCCGCCTGGAAAACCGGATGCGGGAGGTTCTTCAGAATCAGCAGATAGAGGAGAGCCGTATTCTCACCGAGGCGGCCATTTTTGCCGATAAGGTGGCGGTGGATGAGGAGACGGTCCGCCTGCGCAGCCACCTCTCTCAGCTCCGGACCCTGCTCTCCCAAGGCGGGCCCATCGGCCGAAAGCTGGATTTCCTGATCCAGGAGTTCAACCGGGAGGCCAACACCATCGGCTCCAAGTGCAACGATTTGGAGATCTCCCGCTATGTCATCGACATGAAGGCGGAGATCGAGAAGATCCGGGAGCAGGTACAGAACATCGAGTGAGAGGAAGCGCGGCATGAAGCTCATTAACATCGGTTTTGGGAACATGGTCTCAGCGGGCCGGCTGGTGGCGGTGGTAAGTCCTGAGTCCGCGCCCATCAAGCGGATGGTCCAGGAGGCAAGGGACCGGGGCGTCCTCATCGACGCCACCTTTGGACGGCGGACCCGTTCGGTGCTGGTCATGGACAGCGACCACGTGGTGCTCTCCGCCATTCAACCGGAAAAGGTGGCCGGGCGGCTCTCCGGAGGAGAGGCATCCGGTGATGTCGAGGAAGAGGAGGATGAGGGCCAATGAAGAAAAAAACGCATGGCGAGCTCATCGTCCTCTCCGGCCCCTCCGGCGTAGGCAAGAGCACGGTCATCGCCGAGCTGCTGGGACAGCGGCAGGACATCTATTTTTCCGTCTCCTTTACCACCCGGAAGCCCCGGGTGGGGGAGGCCGACGGTGTCAACTATCATTTTGTGGACCGTGCGGAATTTGAGGGGATGATCCAGCGGGGAGAGCTGCTGGAGCACGCCGAGTATGTGGGGAACTACTACGGCACCTCCCTCAAGATCATCCAGGAGAAGCTGGACGCCGGCATCGACGTACTGCTGGACATCGAGGTCCAGGGGGCGGCCGAGGTCCGGGCAAAGTGTCCCGAGGCGGTGCTCATCTTCATCATCCCGCCCTCCTTCGAGGAGCTCTCCCGCCGCCTGCGTGGGCGCAACACCGACAGCGAGGAGGTCATCGCCGGACGGCTAGCCAAGGCCCGGCAGGAATATGCCCAGATCCCCAGCTACGACTATCTGGTGGTCAATGACAAGGTCTCCGAGGCCGCCGCTGAGATCATCGCCATTCTGATGGCCGAGGACTGCCGGACCAGAAACCGCCAACACCTGGTGGAGGGGATCTGATGCTCTCCCCGCCGGTTCCATGCCGGACCTGTGCCGGCGCAATGAAACGCACAAAGGAGTTTGATCTGTTATGATGCTTTATCCCGCCATGAAGGACCTTTTGGCCCAGGTGCCCAGCCGCTATCAGCTGGTGAATGTGGTGGCCCACCGGGCCCGCCAGATCGCCGCTGAGGCCGAGGAGGGCGGCTATCCCCTCAACGACAAGCCTGTGACCATTGCGGTTCGGGAGATCGCCGAGGGCAAGGTGGACCTGAGCCTGCCCACGCAGCAGCAGTCTTAATGGGCGTCCGGGGAGGCTGGGCGCGTCCCCAGGCGTAATGGAAGTGCCGGACGGGCGGTGAGCCCCCGGCGCTTGCCTTTTCTGACGGAAGGAGAGAACAGCGGTGGAGAAGGTGGTCATCGCCAAGGTGGCCCTGGCGGCGGCGGCCTATGCCATCGACAAGCCCTACGACTATCTGGTGCCGCTGGAGCTGGAGGGCCGGGCGGTCCCCGGTGTGCGGGTGCTGGTGCCCTTTGGGCGGGGAAACAAACGTACCGAGGGTATGGTGCTGGCCCTGTCCGGCGCTCTGCCGGAGGGGAAGCGCCTCAAGGAGATCGTCACCGTTCTGGACGACGCCCCGGTGCTGGACGCCTCTGGCCTGAAGCTGTGTCTTTGGATGCGGGAGCGGTACTTCTGCACCGTCCATGACGCCGCCCGGGCCATGCTGCCGGCGGGTCTGTGGTTTTCCATCCGGGACAGCTACCGGCTCGTCCCCGGTGTGGACCGGGAGGCGTCCTATGCCGCGGCGGGGCGCTCCCGCCGGGCGGAACAGATCCTGGACCTCATCTGGGCCCAGGGGGGTTCCGCCGAACTGGGGCAGATCCGAGCCGCCCTGGGCACGGCCGATCCGGCGCCCGCACTGCGGCTCCTCACCGAGGCCGGCGTCCTCACCCTGGAGACCAGCGCCCAGCGGGGGGTGGGGGACAAACGGGAAAAGATCGCCGCCCTGGCCCTGCCGGCGGAGGAGGCTCTGGCCCATGTGGCCAACAAGCGGCGCAGCGCCCCTCTGCGCTACGCCGTGGTGGAGCTGCTCAGCGCCGTGGGGAGCGCCAGCGTCAAGGAGCTCTGTTATTTTACCGGCGCCTCACCGGCCACCGTCCGGGCTCTGGCCAAAAGCGGCCTGGTCTCCATCCGGGAGCGGGAGGTCTTTCGGGACAGTCCCGCGGCGCCTGTGCGGCCGACGGCGCAGCCGCCGGTCCTCAACGAGGAGCAGGAGGCCGCCTTCCAGACGCTGGACGGTCTGTGCCGGTCGCCGGACCCCGCCGTGGCCCTCCTCTATGGTGTGACGGGCAGCGGCAAGACCCAGATCTATATCCGCCTCATCCGCGCCGCCCTGGAACGGGGACAAAACGCCATGGTGCTGGTGCCTGAGATCGCCCTCACACCGCAGCTTCTGCGCATTTTTACCGCCCACTTTGGAAGTGATGTGGCGGTGCTCCACAGCTCTCTCCGGGCGGGGGAGCGCTACGACGCCTGGAAACGGCTCCGGGCCGGACAGGCCAGGGTGGCGCTGGGAACCCGCTCGGCGGTCTTTGCCCCGCTGGAGAACCTGGGCCTTATCATTCTGGACGAGGAGCAGGAGGGGAGCTACAAATCGGAGAATACCCCCCGCTACCACGCCCGGGACATCGCCAAATACCGCTGCGCCAAGGCCGGGGGACTGCTGGTGCTGGGCTCGGCCACTCCCTCGGTGGAGACCATGTACCTGGCCCGGACGGGGGTCTATCATCTGGTCACCCTGACCCGGCGCTACAATGCGCGGGCTCTGCCCGCCGTCTATGTGGCCGACATGAAGGAGGAGCTCCGCGCCGGCAACGGCGGAAGCATCGGCGCGCTGCTGCGCCGGGAGCTGGAAGCCAACCTGGAGCGGGGAGAGCAGTCCATCCTCTTTCTCAATCGCCGGGGAGCCAGCCGCATGGTCTCCTGTGGAGAGTGCGGCGAGGTGCCGGTCTGCCCCCGGTGCTCGGTCTACCTCACCTACCACTCGGCCAACGGCCGTCTCATGTGCCACTACTGCGGCCACTCTCAACCCCTGCCCGACGCCTGCCCGGTGTGCGGCGGGACCCTCAATTTCATCGGCGCCGGCACCCAGAAGGTCCAAAGCGAGCTGGAAGTGCTCTTCCCCGGCGTGGAGATCCTGCGCATGGACGCCGACACTGTCTCCGCCGCCAACGGCCATCAAAAGCTGCTGGACCGGTTCCAGCGCAAGAAGGTGCCCATCCTGGTGGGGACCCAGATGGTGGCGAAGGGTCTGGATTTTGAAAATGTGACTTTGGTGGGGGTGGTCGCCGCCGATCTGGCCCTGTACGTGGACAGCTTTCGGGCCTCGGAGCGGACCTTCTCCCTCCTCACCCAGGTGGTGGGCCGGGCAGGCCGTGGGAAAAAGACCGGCCGGGCGGTCATCCAGACCTATACCCCTGACAACGATGTGATCCGCTGCTCCGCCGTACAGGACTATGACCGCTTCTATACCCAGGAGATCGAGCTGCGCCGCCTGATGGACTATCCGCCCTTCCGGGATGTGTTCGTCCTCACCGCCTCCGGCGCGGACGAGGCCGCTGTGCTCCAAAAATGCCAGAAGCTCCGCCGGAGCCTGGAGGTATGGGCGGCGGGCTGGAAGGACTACGAGACCCGGCCCCGGCTGCTGGGGCCCGCTCCGGCCGCGGTGGCCAAGGTAAACAACCGTTACCGCTACCGGCTCACCCTGCTCTGTGAGAATACCAGGGAGGTCCGCAGTCTCATCGCCGGTCTGCTTCAGGCCGCCGCCGACGACCGGGCGCTCCGGGGCGTCTCCGTATTTGCCGATGTGAACCCATATGATTAGGAGGATATAAAAATGGCTTTGAGAACCATCCTGACCGACAAGGACCCGGCGCTCCACAAGGTCTGCCGTCCGGTCACCAATTTTGACCAGCGGCTCTGGGACCTGCTGGACGATTTGAAAGAGACTCTGGCCGACGCCGGCGGCGCCGGTCTGGCCGCTCCCCAGGTGGGCATTCTGCGCCGCTGCGCCATTGTGGTGGATGCCCAGGACCAGATGCTGGAGTTGGTGAACCCGGAGATCATCTGGCGCTCCGAAGAGCTCCAGGACGGCTGGGAGGGCTGCCTCAGCGTCCCCGGCAAGTGGGGCACTGTGGAGCGGCCCATGAAGGTCCGGGTCAGGGCCCAGGACCGGAACGGCGCATGGTTCGAGGCCGAAGGGGAGGCCATCGTGGCCCGCTGCTTCTGCCATGAGCTGGATCACCTGGACGGCCACGTCTTTACCGAGCTCACCGACCGGCTCTACACCCAGAAGGAGCTGGACGAGATGTACGAGGAGGAGGACTGACCGTGCGCATCCTCTTCATGGGCACGCCCGATTTTGCCGTGGCCTCCCTCTCCGCCCTTTTAGAGGCCGGCCATGATATCTGCGGCGTCTTTACCCAGCCGGACAAGCCCAAGAACCGGGGGATGAAGCTCCAGGCAAGCCCTGTAAAGGAATTTGCCCTTGCGCATGATATCCCCGTGTTTCAGCCGCTGAAGATGCGGGATGGGGAGGCCATGGGCTATATTCAGGAACGGAAGCCGGAGCTTATTGCGGTTGCCGCCTATGGCCGCATCCTGCCCGGCGACATATTGGACTATCCGCCCTGCGGGTGTATCAACGTCCACTCCTCGCTGTTGCCCAAATACCGAGGAGCCGCCCCCATCAACTGGGCCATTCTCAACGGGGACAAGACCACCGGCGTCACCATCATGCACATGGCTCCTGCGCTGGACGCGGGCGACATCATCCTCCAGCGGGAGACGGCCATCGGGCCCGATGAGACGGCTCCGGAGCTCTTTCAGCGTCTGGCGGAGCTGGGCGGAGGACTGCTGGTGGAGGCGGTAGAACAGATCGCCAAAGGTGTGGCGACCCGGACGCCCCAGTTGGAGGCAGACGCCACTTATGCCCCCATGCTGGGCCGGGAGCTGTCCCCCATGGACTGGAGCAAGGACGGGCAGACCCTCCACGACCAGGTCCGGGGGTTGCTGCCCTGGCCCTGCGCCACGGCGGAGTTTGGCGGTGTGCGCTGTAAAGTGTTTTCCACTGCTGTGCTTGACGGCACAACAGATTTGGCGCCCGGTACCGTAGCGGAGGCCGGGAAGGACGGCATCGTTATGGCCTGCGGCGGTGGGACGCTGCTGCGGGTGAAGGAGCTCCAGCCCGACGGGAAAAAGCGGATGGCGGCGGCGGATTTCCTCCGGGGCCGTTCGCTGACGGCGGGGGAGCGGCTGTAATTTCACAAGGAGAGCGGGAGAGAGGATGTGAGTCTATGTCCGGCAATGCCCGGGAAGTGGCCCTGCTGACCCTGTCCGCCTGCGACAGGCAGGGGGCCTGGTCGGATCTGGCCCTGAAAAAGAACATCCGCGCCGCCGGTCTGGACAGCCGGGATGCCGCCTTGGCCACCCGGCTGTGCTTCGGCGTGCTCCAGAACCGGATGCTGCTGGACTTTTATATCGGGAAGTTCTCCACAGTGAAGCCGGAGCGGATGGAGAACAAGGTCCTCAACGCCCTGCGGGTAGGGGCCTATCAGATGGCCTTCCTCACCCGGGTGCCGGTGAGCGCCGCCGTCAACGCGTCGGTGGACCTGGTGAAGCGGCACAGCAAGAATCCCAGAAGCCCCGGACTGGTCAACGGCATCCTCCGCTCCATGGCCCGGAACATCGACCGGCTGCCCACCATCCCCGACGCCAACCCGGCGGACTATCTCGCGGTGCGGTACAGCCACCCGGTGTGGCTGGTACGAGCCTTCCTGGAGATGCTGGGACCGGCGGAGGCGGAGCAGCTCCTGGCGCTGGACAACGGCGAGCCGCCCACGGTGGCCCAGGTCAACCAGCTCCGGGGGACGCTGGAGGAAGCATTGACCTCTCTGCGAGCTGAGGGCGCGGAGGCGGAGCCGCATCCGTGGCTCCCCGACTGCCTCACCCTCACCGGCGGCGGCGATCTGGAGCAGCGCGCCGCCTTCCGTGAGGGGCGTATCTATATTCAGGACGCCGGGGCCCATCTGGCGGTGCTGGCGGCGGAACCCAAGCCCGGCATGGCGGTGCTGGACGCCTGCGCCGCCCCCGGCGGCAAGTCCTTTGCCGCCGCCATGGAGATGGAGGACCGGGGCAAGCTGGTCTCCTGCGACATCCACGCCCACAAGAAGGCACTCATCGACGCCGGCGCCAAACGCCTGGGCGTCACCTGCCTCACCTCCGCCGTCCAGGACGGCAAGGCCCGCCGGGCGGAGTGGGAGGAGGCATTCGATTTGGTGATGGCCGACGTGCCCTGTTCGGGGCTGGGCATCATCCGGAAGAAGCCGGATATCCGCTATAAGGACCCGGCCCCTCTGGCTGGGCTGCCCGCTGTTCAGTCGGCTATTTTGGAGAACGTCTCCACCTATGTAAAGCCTGGAGGCGTGTTGCTGTACTGCACTTGTACTTTACAGAAAACGGAGAATGAGGACAGGGTCGAGTCTTTCCTCTCCGCCCATCCGGAGTTCGCCTTGGAGGGCTTTGTCCTCCCAGGGCCGGTGGGGGAGGTTCCAGAGGGCATGGTCACCCTGTGGCCTCAGCGCCACGGCACCGACGGGTTCTTTTTCGCCAAGCTGAGAAAAGGCCCGTCCAACGGCGCCCTGTCTTAGAACCTGTATTTACTACCGTTGCACGCCGTCTGGGCGGTCTTTTGATAAATACAGGTGCTTAAACTATGGACGGATACCGCCGGGCGGGCCCGGCGGGGGAGTGTGACATGATCGACATCAAATCCATGACCCAGGCGGAGCTGGGCGCCTGGCTCAAGGAACAGGGAGAGCCCGGTTTCCGGGCAAAGCAGATCTTTACCTGGCTCCACCGGGGGGCTGTCTCCTTCGAGGAGATGACCAATCTCTCCAAGGCGTTGCGGGAGCGGCTGAGCGTCCAGTGCGTCATCACCCGTCCGGAGGTGGAGCGAAAGCAGATCTCCGCCCAGGACGGCACCATCAAGTATCTCTGGCGGCTGCTGGACGGAAATTGCATCGAGACGGTTTTGATGCGTTACCACCATGGGAATACTGTATGCATCTCCTCTCAGGTGGGCTGCCGCATGGGCTGCGCCTTCTGCGCCTCCACACTGGGGGGCAAGGTGCGGGACTTGACACCCTCCGAGATGATCGACCAGGTCCTCTTCACCCAGCTGGATTCCGGGCTGCCCATTTCCAACATCGTCCTCATGGGCATCGGGGAGCCCCTGGACAACTTTGACACCGTGCTGCGGTTCCTGGAGCTGGTGAACCACCCGGACGGCCTCAACATCGGCATGCGGCACATCTCCCTTTCCACCTGCGGACTCACGGAGAAAATTGACAAACTGGCGGAGTATCGGTTACAATTGACCTTATCGGTCTCCCTCCACGCGCCGGACGACGAGACCCGGAGTAAAATTATGCCGGTGAATCGCGCCATTGGCGTGGAGAAGCTTTTCGACAGCTGCCGCCGGTATTTCGAGACCACCGGCCGGCGGATCTCTTATGAGTACGCCATGATCGACGGGGTCAACGACAGCGACGCCCAGGCCGACCTGCTGGCCCGGTATCTGAAGGGCACCCCGGGACATGTGAATCTGATCCCCCTCAACGAGGTGAAGGAGAGTCCCTTCAAGCCCAGCCGCCGGGTGGCGGAATTCCAGCGGCGTCTGGAGCGCCAGGGCGTTACCGTGACAGTGCGTCGGAAGCTGGGGGGCGACATCGACGCCTCCTGCGGCCAGCTCCGGCGGAAAGCCATGGGCGAGGCCCGTGGGACGGCGCAGGTAGACGAAGTCAGACCGAATAGTCGAAAGGACTGATTCTGTATGAATGTATGGGGCATCACCGATGTGGGGGCCGTCCGAAAGCAAAACCAGGACAGCTATCACATCGAACGCCCGGCGGAGGACATGGCCCTGGGCATGGTCTGCGACGGAATGGGCGGCGCCAAGGCGGGCAACGTGGCCAGCCTGCTGGCAGTAGAGACCTTTTTGGAGACGGCGCGGTCCCAGCCCCTGGAGCAGTGGCGGAATGAGCCGGAGGCCCTCCTCCACTTCGCCGCCGAGCAGGCCAACGCCGCCGTTCACTTCCGGGCCTGCGTAGACGCGGACTGCCGGGGGATGGGCACCACCATGGTGACCGCTCTGGTGGTGGGAGATCGGGCGTACATCCTCAACATCGGTGACAGCCGGTGCTATCTGGTGCAGCCGGAGGGGATCTCCCGGATCACGCGAGATCACTCTCTGGTGGAGGATCTGGTGGCACGAGGGCAGATCACCCCGGAGCAGGCCAGGCAGCACCCCCA
>DXDV01000178.1 GCA_019115345.1 Candidatus Intestinimonas stercorigallinarum
CGGAACAGAGAAAACACAGAAAATGCCCAAAAAGGCCTTGCATCTTCCTCATATTGTGCTAAACTTATAGGCAGAAAATAGGTAGGACCAATAAGAACGCTTGGTTTTGCCTTGTGCAACACACACCGAAAAATTGAAAAACTGGAGGGATCAACATGCGAATTCCCTATGGCACCACCGGCCTGGAGCTCAGCCGTGATGTGACCGGGGCAGAAGTCCTGGAGTCCGCCATCGGGACTCTGAAGGCAGAGGGCAGCGAGGACGACATCGTCCGCAAGGCCATGGCCGAACCCATCGGCTCTCCCAAGCTCTCCGAGCTGGCCAAGGGCAAAAAGACCGCCACCATCATCATCAGCGACCACACCCGCCCCGTCCCCAGCAAGCACATCCTCCCCTTCATGCTCGCCGAGCTGCGGGAAGGCAATCCCGACATCGACATCACCCTCCTCATCGCCACCGGCTTCCACCGCCCCACCACCCACGAGGAGCTGGTGAACAAGGTGGGCGAGAAGATCGCCAACGAGGAAAAGTTCGTCTGCCACGACAGCCGGGACGCCGCGAGCAACGTGGAGATCGGCGTGCTTCCCTCCGGCGCCAAGCTGGTCATCGACAAGGTGGCCGCCGAGACCGACCTGCTGGTGGCCGAGGGCTTCATTGAGCCCCACTTCTTCGCCGGCTTCTCCGGCGGCCGCAAGAGCGTCCTCCCCGGTGTGTGCGACCAGGTCACCGTGCTGGGCAACCACTGCTCCAAGTTCATCGACTCCCCCTGCGCCCGCACCGGCATCCTGGAGGGCAACCCCCTACATATCGACATGGTGGCCGCCGCCAAGCTGGCCAAGCTCCAGTACATCGTCAACGTGGTCATCGACGAGGAAAAGCACGTGGCCGCCGCCTTCGCCGGCGACCCCTTCCAGGCCCATGAGACCGGCTGCTCCTTCCTGAAGGGCTTCTGCAAGGTCAAGCCGGAGAAGAAGGGCGACATCGTCATCACCTCCAACGGCGGCGCTCCTCTGGACCAGAACATGTATCAGTCCGTAAAGGGCCTCACCGCCGCAGAGGCCGCCGCCGCGCCCGGCGCCGTGCTCATCATCTCCACCCGCTGCAACGACGGCACCGGCGGCGACAGCTTCTATCACGCCCTGGCCGACTGCGACACCCTGGAGCACCTGATGGAGCGCATCCTGGCCACCCCCATGGACAAGACCGATCCCGACCAGTGGGAGTATCAGATCCTCTGCCGCATGATGCTCAAGCACCGCATCATCTTCGTCTCCGAGCCCGCCATGCAGAAGACCATCGAGGAGATGAAGCTGGAGTACGCGCCCGACCTGGACACCGCTCTGGACCGTGCCCGGGAGGCCAAGGGTCCCGACGCCCACCTGGTCATCATCCCCAACGGCATTTCCGTCATCGTGGAGCCCTGAGCACCTGTATTCCCAACCGTTGCACGCCGCCTGTCCGGCATCCCCGGTTATAAATGCAGGTTCTAAGTCACCCATCCTGTTTCGTCCATCAATACTCCCAATATAATTATCAGGAGGTTATCAGTATGGCTCAGTACAATCAGCTCACCCCCGAAATCATCGAGAAGATCAAGGCCGTTGCCCCTGAGCGGACCTACATCGGCGCCGACGTGAACGCCGACTACGCCCGGGACGAAATGCCCATCTACGGCACCCGGATGCCTGACGTGGCCGTCGACGTCACCAGCACCGAGGAAGTGGCCGCCATCATGAAGATCTGCAACGAGAACCGCATCCCCGTCACCTGCCGCGGCGCCGGCACCGGCCTGGCCGGCGCCTGCACCCCCATCGCCGGCGGCGTGGTCATCTGCACCACCAAGATGAAGCAGATCCTGGGCTACGATACCGACAACTTCGTGGTCAAGGTGCAGCCCGGCGTGCTCCTCAACGACCTGGCTGAGGACGCCTTGAAGCAGGGCCTGCTGTATCCCCCCGATCCCGGCGAGAAGTTCGCCACCCTGGGCGGCAACGTCTCCACCAACGCCGGCGGCATGCGGGCCGTCAAGTACGGCGCCACCCGCGACTATGTCTCCGCCATGACCGTGGTCCTGCCCTCCGGCGAGATCGTCCGCTTCGGCTCCAACGTGTCCAAGACCTCCTCCGGCTACTCCCTGCTGAACCTGATGATCGGCTCCGAGGGCACCCTGGGCATCATCACCGAGCTGACCCTGAAGCTCATCCCCGCTCCCAAGGTCACCGTGAGCCTCATCGTCCCCTACGAGAACCTGGACGAGGCCATCGCCACCGTGCCCAAGTTCAAGAAGAACCACATGAATCCCCAGGCCCTGGAGTTCTTCGAGAGAGAGATCCTCATCTCCTCCGAGGAGTATCTGGGCAAGGCCGTGTTCCCCCGCAACGTGGGCGGCACCGACGTGGGCGCTTACCTGCTGGTGACCTTCGACGGCAACACCCAGGACGAGATCGACGCCATCGTGGAGCAGGCCGCTGAGCTGGTCCTGGAGGCCGGCGCTCTGGACGTGCTGGTGGCCGACACCCCCGCCAAGATGAAGGACGCCTGGGCTGCCCGTTCCTCCTTCCTAGAGGGCATCGAGGAGCAGACCAAGCTGCTGGACGAGTGCGACGTGGTGGTCCCCGTGAGCCGCATCGCCGACTTCGTGGGCTACTTCAAGAGCATCGAGCCCGACTACGGCTTCAAGGTCAAGAGCTTCGGCCACGCCGGCGACGGCAACCTGCACATCTACACCTGCGCCAACGACATGGAGCTGGATGAGTTCAAGAAGCAGGTGGACGACTTCATGATCAAGATCTACGACAAGGCCACCGAGATGGGCGGTCTGGTCTCCGGCGAGCACGGCATCGGCATGGGCAAGATCGACTACCTGGCCCGCAGCGTGGGCGCGACCAACATGAAGCTCGTGGAGGAGATCAAGAAGGTCTTCGACCCCAACCTGATCCTCAACCCCGGCAAGGTCTGCTACAAGCTGTAATCCTTTTCCGTCTTTCCCCAGGGGCCGGCGTCAGAAAGGACGCCGGCCCCAAAAATATGTGCCCCGGAGCCTGCGCTCCGGGGCACATTGTCATTTCAGGGCGTCCGGCCCGTACCGCTCCAGGGCGGCCCAGTCCGGCTCCTCCATGGGGGCGGTCCAGAGCTCCGCCCGGCCGTCCGGGGTCTCCGTCCAGGTGAAGCGGTGGGAGAGGGCGGCCTCCAGCATGTCCCCGTCGTACCAGGCGTCCGCCGGCACGTCGGTCCAGCCCTCCGCCCAGTCCGGCAGCTCGCCCGTCCCGGGCGTCCGGCCCAGGGCCCGGTTGAGGATGGCCGCCGTCTCCGCCCGGGTGATGGGCCGCTCCGGCCCGAAGGTGCCGTCGTCCTGGCCCTTTACCAGGCCCAGGGCCGCGGCGGTGGCCACCGCGTCGGCATACCAGGCCTCCGCCGGCACGTCGGGGAAGGTCTGTCCGGCCGTCTCCGCCGGCTGGAAGAAGCGCACCGCCATGGTCACCAGCTCCGCCCGGCTGATGAGATCATTGGAACCGAAGTCGCCGTTGGGATAGCCCTCCACAATGCCCATCGCCGTGAGGGTGGCCACCGCGTTGTGGTTCCAGGTCCCCTCCGGCAGATCGGGGTAGACCGTCTCCGTGCTCCAGTGGGCCGCCAGGGCCTCGTCGCTGAGGAGGCGGAAGAGGATGGCCGCCACCTCCCCCCGGGTGATGGGCGCCTGGGGCTGGAGCCCGCCGTCGCCCCGGCCCATCAGGTAGGCCAGGTGGTCCCCGGTGTTCAGGC
>DXDV01000179.1 GCA_019115345.1 Candidatus Intestinimonas stercorigallinarum
GGCCTCGTCGAACATGGCGCTCCAGCTGGTGATGGGCTCATCCACCATGGTGGTATTGTAGATGATGCCCAGGGTGCCCCAGGTGTAGGGGACGGTGTAGAGGTTCTCCGGGTCGTAGGACAGGTTCTTGAACCGGTCGTCGATCTTCTCAAAGTTGGGGATCTTGCTGTAATCCAGGGGCTGGAGCATATCCTCCTCGATGAGCTGAGAGATCATATAGTCAGAGGGGCAGATGACGTCGTAGTTGGCGCCGCCGCTCTTGAGCAGGGAGTACAGGGCCTCGTTGCTCTCGGCGGTCTGATAGTTGACCCTGATCCCCGTCTCCTCCTCGAATTGGGTGATCAGGTCCTCGTCGATGTATTCGCCCCAGTTGCACACGTTGAGCACGCGGTCGCCGGTGTTGGCGCTGTTTTCGCTGCTGCTAACCGTCTCATTGGGCTCGCTGCTTACCTGCTCCACGGAGCAGCCGGTCAGGAACAGGCCCAACGCCAGGGACCCGGCAAGGGTCAGGGCTACGAGTTTCTTCAATTGATCATTCCTCCAGTAAAATAGATGATAGTATCTTCAGGCCCTCAGGGGCCGAAAGACCTCAGTCGAAGCGCTGCTCGGCGGCCGCCTTTTCCGCCCGGGCCTCCCGGACGTTGACGATGACCAGCAGGGTGAGCACCGTGACGAAGAGCAGGGTGGACACGGCGTTGATCTCCGGGCTCACCCGCTTCTTGGTCATGCCGTAGATGGCCATGGCCAGGGTGGAGGTGGACGAGCCGGCGGTGAAGTAGGAGATCACGAAGTCGTCCACGCTCATGGTGAAGGCGATGAGGGCGCCGGAGACGATGCCCGGCATGATCTCGGGCAGGATGACCTTCCAGAAGGCCTGGAACCAGGTGCAGCCCAGGTCCTGGGCGGCGTCCACCAGGTGCTTGTCCATCTGCCGCAGCTTGGGGCTCACCGACAGGATGACATAGGGAATGTTGAAGGTGATGTGGGCGATGAGCAGGGTGCCGAAGCCCAGGGTGAGCCTTGGGAAGGTGATGCGGTAGACCTCCCCAAACAGGCTGAAGGTGATGCGGTAATTTTCGGCAAACTCATTCCAGAAGCCGAAGATCGCCACGAAGAGCAGGCACAGGCTGACGCCGGTGACGATGTCGGCGTTCATCATGGGGATGGAGTTGACCGTCATCAGGGGGTCCCGCCACCGGCGGCGCATGGCGTAGAAGCCCACGGAGGCCATGGTGCCGGCCACGGTGGCGATGGCGGTGGCCAGCAGGGAGACCAGCAGGGTGGTGTAGACGCTCTGCATGATCAGCCGGTCCTGGAAGAGCTCGGCGTACCAGTGGAGGGAAAAGCCCTTCCACACCACGCTGCTGTTGCCGGCGTTGAAGGAAAAGACGATGAGCAGGAAGATGGGGGCGTACAGGAAGAAAAAGACCAGGAACATGAACAGCCGGTTGAAGAAACCGTTTTTCTTTTGCAGGCTCATAGCATCACCGCCTGTTCCTCGCCCTCGCCGAAGTGGTTCATGACCCACATGCAGGCGATCACGATGAGCATCATCACCAGGGCGATGGCGCTGCCCAGGTGGGGGTTGTAGGCTCCGCCCAGGAACTGCTGCTCGATGAGGTCGCCCAGCAGCATCTGGGTGCCGCCGCCCAGCAGGCGGGAGATGGCGAAGGTGGACACCGACGGGACGAACACCATGGTCACGCCGGAGAGGATGCCGGGCAGGGACAGGGGAAAGATCACCTTCCGAAAGACGGCGGTGGAGTTGGCCCCCAGGTCCCGGGCGGCCTCCAGCAGGGAGTTGTCCAGCTTGACGATGACCGAGTAGATGGGCAGGATCATGAAGGGCAGGTAGTTGTAGACCATGCCCAGCACCACCGCCCCCTGGGTGCCGATCATATGGAAATACTCGATGTTGGTGCCAAAGACGGCGTTGATGAGGTCAAAGAGACCGATGGCGGAGAAGAACTGGTTGATGAGGCCGTTCTTCTCCAAAATGGACATCCAGGAGTAGGTCCGCAGCAGGAAGTTGACCCACATGGGCAGCATGATGAGCATCATCCCCACCCGCTGGAACCGGGGGCCCTCCCTGGCCATGATGTAAGAGAGGGGATAGCCGATGAGCAGGCACACCGCCGTGGCGATGAGGGCCAGCTTGAAGGAGCGGGTGAAGATGACGGTATAGGTGCCCATGCGGGCGAAGTTCTCCAGGGTGAAGCCGCCGCTGCCGGTGCTGAAGGCGTAGATGACCACCATGATGATGGGGGCCACCACGAAAATGGCCATCCAGATCACATAGGGGATGGCCAGGAGGGAGCGCTTACTCTTCTTCATGGCTGTCCTCCCGGAAGCTCTCCTCCTGTTCGGGGTCGTAGTCGGCGTCTCCGATCTCGTCGTACTCCTCGGAATAGGAGGAATAGTCGCCAAACATGCCGGAATAGGCGCTCTTCTTCATGACGTGGATGCCGTCGGGGTCGATCTTGAAGCCGATGTGGCTGTCCACGGGGCAGAAGTCGGTGGTCTGGATGAGCCACTTGAAGCCGTAGAAATCCACGATGGTGTCGTAGTGGACGCCCTTGAAGGTGACCGAGGTGACGGTGCCCTTGAGCTGGCCGCTGGCCTCGTCCACGATGTCCACGTCCTCCGGGCGGATGACCACATCCACCGGCTCGTCCTTGTCAAAGCCCTTGTCCAGGCACTGGAACTTCCGGTTGAAGATCTCCACCACCCCGTCGGCGCGCATGATGCCGTCGATGATGTTGGATTCGCCGATGAAGTCGGCCACAAAGGCGTTCTTGGGCTCGTTATAAATGTCCTCGGGGGTGCCGATCTGCTGGATGCGGCCGCCGTCCATGACCACCACCGTGTCGCTCATGGCCAGGGCCTCTTCCTGGTCGTGGGTGACATAGATGAAGGTGATCCCCATCTCCTGCTGGATGCGCTTGAGCTCGTTCTGCATGTCCTTCCTGAGGCGCATGTCCAGGGCGCCCAGGGGCTCGTCCAGGAGGAGCACCTTGGGCCGGTTGACCAGGGCCCGGGCGATGGCCACCCGCTGCTGCTGTCCGCCGGAGAGGGCGGAGATGGAGCGCTTTTCAAAGCCCCGGAGGTTGACCACCTCCAGCATCTCCAGCACCCGGCGGCGGATCTCCGCCTCGGGGATCTTCACCCTGCGGGTGACGGGCTTGCCGTTGACCTCGGTGGTCTCGGTACCGCCCAGCCGCAGGCCGAAGGCCACGTTCTCAAACACGTTGAGGTGGGGGAAGAGGGCGTATTTCTGGAACACGGTGTTCACCGCCCGCTTGTGGGGGGGGACATCATTAATCCTCACGCCGTCGAAAAAGACGTCGCCAGAGGTAGGGGTAAGAAAACCGCCGATGATGCGCAGGGTGGTGGTCTTACCGCAGCCGCTGGGACCGAGCAGCGTGAGGAATTCCTTGTCGTTGATATAGAGGTTTAAATGATCCAGAATAATGTCATCGTCGTAAGACATGACGCAGTCCGTCAGACGGATGAGCTCCTTGGACATTTATCACCCTCCTCTCCAAATAATAGCCAATTCACGACGGAAAGTGAGCAAGGTAAAATATATAATGTATCCCCTGAAATGTCAATGGATTTCCCGTAAATTCACGGGGTATTTTTCGGGGGGCGGCCAGGGAAATATTCCGCCACGAAATCCACGTCGTCCACCTGCCAGCTCCGGCCGTTGAGGGGGGCGAGGACGCCTGCGTCGGTGGTGAAGGAAAAGACCAGCTTGTAGGACCAGAGGGCCTGGAACTTCCGGTCGTAGCGCCTGTTGTCCCGGTTGCGGCCGTACTTGCCGTCCCCCAGCAGCGGGTGGCCGGCGGCGGCGAACTGGGCCCGGATCTGGTGGGTCCGGCCGGTGATGAGCTCGCACTCCACCAGGGAGAGGCCGTTCCGGGTCTCCAGGGTCTTATAGAGGGTGACGGCGGTCCGTCCGCCGGGCACGGGGCTTTTGTGGACGGTGACCTGGTTTTTGCTCTCGTCCTTGGAGAGGAAGCCCTCCAGCCTTCCCTCCGGCGGATCCATGCGGCCGTGGATGGCGCACAGGTAATACTTTTCGATCTCCCGGTCCTTGATCTTCTGGTTCATGACGCGCAGGGCCTCGGCGGTCTTGGCGGCGATGACGATGCCGCCGGTGTTCCGGTCGATGCGGTTGCACAGGGCGGGGGTGAAGGCGTGCTCCCGCCGGGGGTCCCACTCCTTCTTTTGATAAAGGTAGGCCTGGATGTGGGTGATGAGGGTGTTGACGTACTCCCCCTGATCGGGATGGACCAGCAGGCCGGGGCGCTTGTTCACCAGGAGGATGTGCGCGTCCTCGTAGACGATGTCCAGCTGGGGCTTAAAGACGGAGAGGAAGGCGTTCTCCGGGGCGGGGGCGTCGAAGAACTCGTCGTTGATGTAGAGCTGGAGAAGGTCGCCCTCCACCAGCCGGTCGTCCCGCTTGGCACCCTTGCCGTTGCGCTTGACCCGCTTGAGGCGGATGTACTTCTGGGCCAGGGGAGCGGGGAGGAGGGGCAGGGTCTTGCCCAGCCAGCGGTCCAGGCGCTGCCCGGCGTCGTTTTTTGTCACGGTAAACTCTCTCATGGGGACCTCCCGGTTGTGGTAGTTGCATACACTCTATCATATTTTAGAAAAAAAGTGAAGAAAGTATTTGACATTGACAGAACTCTTGACTATAATATTTGTCGTGCCATTATGCGAGGTGTGCCATGCGACTAGACCTGAAAAACATCATCCACGTGCCCGGAGGCGTGTGTCCCTTCTCCTACGAGCTGGATCTTTCCGACCTGGAGTTCGGCGGCGCCCACCCCATCGACCAGCCGGTCCTGGTGACCGGGCAGGTCCGCAATATGGCGGGCGCGCTGGTGCTGGAGGGAACGGCCGCCACCACGCTCCATCTCGTCTGCGACCGGTGCGCGAAGCCCTTTGCCCGGGAAAAGACGGTCCGCTTGGAAACGCTGCTGGCCCAGGAGCTGGCCGACGAGCGGAGCGAGGACGAGATCGTCCTGCTGGATGGAGACGAGGTGGATCTGGACGACGTGGCCGCCACGGCGTTCGTCCTCGCAATGGATAGCAAGAATCTCTGCTCAGAGGACTGCAAGGGCATCTGTCCCGGCTGCGGCGCCGATCTCAACGCGGAGCCCTGCCGGTGCAAGCCCGAGGTAGACCCCCGGCTGGCAGTGCTTGCCCAGCTTTTGGAGGACAAAGAGAGCGAGTAAACGAGCAGTACCCGCGCAGGGTATCAAGGAGGTGTCACAATTGGCAGTCCCTAAGTCTAAAGTATCCAAGCAGCGCCGGAACAAGCGCCGCAGCTCCGTGTGGAAGCTGGAGACTCCCGGTCTCAACAAGTGCCCCAAGTGCGGCGCTTACCGTCTGCCCCACCGGCTGTGCAAGTCCTGCATGACTTACAATGGCCGCGAGTTCGGCAAGGTGGAGACCGAGACCAAGGCCAACTGAACAGGCAAAAAGAAAGGAGGGGGCGACCCCTCTTTCTTTTTGCCTTGAAAGGTATGGAAGAAAAAGCCCTCGTCCCCTCGGAGAGCGGAGGGGGGCATCCGGGGGGAACTGGTGCCCCCCGGAAGAGCCGGGCGCGAAGCGCTATGCATTTCCCGCAGGAAATGCCCGGCTCGTGACCCCTCTTTCTTTTTGCCCGCATCTCCCCGTCATCCTGAGCGAAGCGAAGGATCCGTCCCCCTGAGCCCGGTGAGTGGAAGACGGGGCAACGGGGTTTTCCCCTTCCATTTTGCCCGCGATTCGGGTACAATATGATGAGTAACCAATGAGGAAGTGAGCCTGTGAGCACTAAGATACAGTCGGTGGACCGCGGCAGCCCGGCGGCGCGGGCGGGGGTCCGCCCCGGCGAGACTCTGCTGGAGATCAGCGGCCACCGGGTGGTGGACGTGCTGGACTACAAATTCTACGGCTATGACGCCCGGCTCACCCTGACGCTCCAGGGGGAGGACGGCGCCCGCCGGACGGTAAAGCTCCGCAAGGAGGAGGGGGAGGACCTGGGCCTCAACTTCGAGACCTACCTCATGGACCGGGCCCGGTCCTGCGCCAACCGGTGCATCTTCTGCTTCGTGGACCAGATGCCGCCGGGGATGCGCAAGACCCTCTATTTCAAGGACGACGACGCCCGGCTCTCCTTCCTGCTGGGCAACTATATCACCCTCACCAACCTCTCCCAGCGGGAGATCCAGCGCATCTGCGACCTGCGGGTGAGCCCGGTGAACATCTCCGTCCACGCCACCGACCCGGAGCTCCGGACCGCCATGCTGAAAAATCCCCGGGCGGGGGAGTGCCTGGCCGTCATGGAGCGGCTGGCCCAGGCGGGCATCGAGATGAACTGCCAGGTGGTGGCCTGCCCCGGGATCAACGACGGCCCCGCCCTGGACCGCACCCTCCGGGAGCTGGGCGCGCTCCATCCCCAGGTGACCAGCGTGGCGGTGGTGCCGGTGGGGGTGACCCGCTTCCGGGAGGGCCTGCACCCCATCGCCCCCTACACGAAGGAGCAGGCCGCCGCCCTCATCGACCAGGTGGAGGCCTTCGCGGCTGGCTTTATGGCGGAGCGCGGCACCGCCCTGGCCTGGTGCTCCGACGAATTCTATCTCATCGCCGGCCGGGCGCTGCCAGAGAAGGGCTACTACGAGGACATGGCCCAGCTGGAAAACGGGGTGGGCATGCTGCGGCTCCTCCAGAGCCAGGCGGAGCTGGCCCTGGAGGACCAGGACCCACAGGCCGCGCCCCCCGCCTTTTCGGTGGCCACCGGCGTGTCGGCGGCCCCCTTCATCCAGGAAATCGTTGACAGATGCCGGGAAACATGCGATAAAATAAGGGGAAGCGTCTATCCCATCCGCAACCGCTTCTTCGGCGAGACCATCACCGTCTCCGGCCTTGTCACCGGCGCCGACCTGGTGGAACAGCTCAGAGGGGCGGAGCTGGGGGAGGTGCTGTACATCCCCGCCAACATGCTCCGGTCCGGGGAGCGGGTCTTTCTGGACGACGTGACGGTGGAGGAGGCCCAGGCCGCCCTGGGGGTCCCCATCGTCCCCCTGGACGAGGAGAGCGGCTTCGACCTGGTGGACGCCATCTTCGGCCGGCCGGCGGAGCACACCGGCCATGCCCTCCCGCCGGAGGAGGAATATTACCGTTATAATCCGTAAGGCCTTTCGGAAAGGATGATAAAATGAAACCTTTGGTTGCCATCGTGGGGCGGCCGAACGTGGGGAAGTCCATGCTCTTCAACAAGCTGGTGGGCAAGCGCCTGTCCATCGTGGAGGACACCCCCGGCGTCACCCGCGACCGGCTCTACGCCGAGGCGGAGTGGTGCGGCCGCACCTTTGACATCGTGGACACCGGCGGCATCGAGCCGGGCACCGACAGCGAGATCCTGTCCTTTATGCGCAAGCAGGCGGAGATCGCCATTCAGAACGCCACGGTGATCGTCTTCCTCTGCGACATCAAGACCGGCCTCACCGCCTCCGACCAGGAGGTGGCCAACATGCTCCTGCGCTCCCGGAAGCCGGTGGTGCTGGCGGTGAACAAGATGGATCAGGTGGGCGCCACCAACCCGGACATCTATGAGTTCTACAACCTGGGCCTGGGCGACCCCATCGCCGTCTCCGCCGTCCACGGCCACGGCACCGGCGACCTGCTCGACGCCTGCCTCCAGTACTTCCCCGAGGAGGAGGAAAACGACGCCCCCGACGACGTGGTGAAGGTGGCCGTGATCGGCAAGCCCAACGTGGGCAAGAGCTCCCTCATCAACCGCATCCTGGGGGAGGAGCGGGTCATCGTCAGCAACATGGCGGGCACCACCCGGGACGCCGTGGACAGCTACTTTGAAAACGAGCAGGGCAAGTACCTCTTCATCGACACCGCCGGCATGCGGAAAAAGTCCAAGGTGGACGACCGGATCGAGAAGTTCTCCGTCCTCCGGGCCACCATGGCCATCGAGCGCAGCGACGTCTGCCTCATCCTCATCGACGCCAACGAGGGGGTCACCGAGCAGGACACCAAGGTGGCCGGTCTGGCCCACGAGGCGGGCAAGGCCTGCATCATCGTGGTCAACAAGTGGGACGCCGTCGAGAAGGACGACAAGACCATGGACCGCATGCGGGAGGAGGTCCGCCGGGATCTCTCCTATATGACCTACGCCCCCATTCTCTTTATCTCCGCCCTCACCGGCCAGCGGGTGAACCGGCTCTTCGAGCTCATCAACTACGTCAACGACCAGGCGGCCATGCGCATCACCACCGGCATGCTCAACACCCTCCTGGCCGACGCCACCGCCAGAGTTCAGCCGCCCACCGACAAGGGGAGAAGGCTGAAGATCTTCTATATGACCCAGGTGGGGGTCAAGCCCCCCCACTTCGTCTGCTTTTGCAACGACGCCCAGCTCTTCCATTTCTCCTATCAGCGGTATATCGAAAACCAGATCAGAGCCACCTTCGGCCTGGAGGGGACGCCGGTGCGTCTCACCGTCCGGCAGAAGGGCGACAAGGAGGGGTAAGAGGTGACTCCGATGGATACAGAAATTTTTCAAAGCCATGTCCTGCTGGCCGGCGTTTTTTTGGCAGTGGCGGCAGCAGCCTATTTCCTGGGGTGCTTCAACGGCGCGGTCATCGTCTCCAAGTATATCCTCCGCAATGACATCCGCAACCACGGCAGCGGCAATGCCGGTCTCACCAACTTCTACCGCGTCTTTGGCGGAGGGCTGACCTTTGTGGTCATCCTTTGCGACGTCGTCAAGGCGGTTCTCGCTGTTTTGATCGGAACGCTGGTCATCGGTACGGTGGCAGGCGGCTGGATGGGTCCGGTTCTGGGTAAATACTGGGCCGGTCTTTTCTGCCTGCTGGGCCACATGTTCCCCTGTATGTTCGGCTTCAAGGGCGGCAAGGGCATCCTCTCCGGCGGGACCATCGCCCTCATGCTGGACTGGCGGGTGGCTCTGGTGGTATGGGGCGGCTTCCTCATCCTGGCGGCGCTCACCAAGTGGGTGTCTCTGGGCTCCATCTGGGCGGGGGCGTCCTTTCCCTTCGCCACCTGGTTCGTCTATCAGGACCTCTTCCTGCTGGTGTTGTCCATCATCATCGGCGGTCTCATCGTCTGGAAGCACCGGGGCAACTTAAAGCGTATCCTCAGCGGAACGGAATCCAAATTCAGCCTGCACAAAAAGAAGGAGGGGACACCATGAAAACAGCAGTTCTGGGCAGCGGCGGCTGGGGCACGGCCCTGGCGCTGGTGCTGTTGGAAAACGGCAGCGATGTGACCCTGTGGTCCTATTTCGAGGAGGAGTCCAAGGTCCTCCGGGAGCAGCGTGAGAACCCCATGCTCAAGGGAGTGCCCCTGCCGGAGGACCTCCGCCTCACCAGCGACATAAGCTGCGTGAAGGGCTGCCCGGTGGTGGTGCTGGCCACGCCCTCCTTCGCGGTGCGCTCCACCGCCAAGCGCCTGGCCCCTCTGCTGGACTCGGGCGCTGTGGTGGTGTCGGTGTCCAAGGGCATCGAGAAGGAGACCTCCAAGACCCTCACGGACGTCATCGAGGACGAGCTGGGACCCGGCCACCCGGTGGTGGCCCTGTGCGGGCCCTCCCACGCCGAGGAGGTGGGCCGGAAGGTGCCCACGGTGGTGGTCTCCGCCTCCAAGGACCAGAAGGCCGCCGAGCTGGTCCAGGACCTCTTCATGAACCGCCGCTTCCGGGTCTACACCTCCCCCGACATCGTGGGCGTGGAGCTGGGGGCCGCCCTGAAGAACATCATCGCCCTGTGCGCCGGCTGCTGTGACGGCATGGGCTTCGGCGACAACACCAAGGCCGCCCTCATGACCCGGGGCCTCTCCGAGATCGCCCGGCTGGGCATGGCCATGGGGGGAAAGAAGGAGACCTTCGCCGGGCTCACCGGCGTGGGCGACCTCATCGTCACCTGCACCTCCATGCACTCCCGGAACCGCCGCTGCGGCATCCTCATCGGCCAGGGCGTGCCGGTGGAGGAGGCCCTCAAGCAGATCGGCGCCGTGGTGGAGGGCTATTACGCCACCGCCACCGGCAAGGAGCTGGCGGAGAAGCTGGGGGTGGAGATGCCCATCACCGAGGCGGCCTACTCCGTCCTCTACGAGGGCAAGGACCCCAAGGTGGTCCTGGATGAGCTCATGACCCGGGAGAAAAAGCACGAGATCGAGGACAGCTGGGTGTAAACAGAATATAAACCTGCATCCCGTTACTTTCCCGCCCTCTCCAGGGCGGAAAAGTCCTCGCTTTGCTCGCCGCAGCCCTTGCAGGGCAAGGGCCGCGGGGGATGTCATCCCATTCGAGGCGGGCCGCCGCCCCCTCGAGCTCCCCCGCGTCACTGTGACGCTCTTGCCGTCTTACGGAGGTTTTTCGACAAACTGTGAAACGGCCCTCCGGCATCGCCGGAGGGCCGCAGGCTGTCGAAAAAGTGGTGCCACGCAAAATAAGCCACGGGGGAAAAGTGTGAAAGGGGGGCGGTGAGCCCCCACTTTCGCGTGCAGTCAGGAACTTTTTCGATGAAATCGAAAAAGTCAGCAGCTTGTA
>DXDV01000180.1 GCA_019115345.1 Candidatus Intestinimonas stercorigallinarum
AGCTCACCGGACAGGATCAGATTCTGGATGGAGCAGGAGATCTGGAGATAAAAGGGAGTCTCGCTGCTGCGGTTGATGTGGATGTTCATGTGCCGCCCCTTCTCCGTGGTGGATGGGTTTGTGAAAAATAGAGCCTGCTTCTGCGGGCTGGTATGTTAGATTTGGTGAAATTATATCAGCACCCTTACCAGTCAGAAAGTACCATAATTATTTTTTGGTACAGACCAAACGGCCCTGGCAGGTATCAAACGCAAAAGGCCCCCTCGCCGTTTAACCGGCGAGGGGGCCTGCGGAATGCCAGCTGGAACGCAGTGCAGCCGCTTACTTGTGATCCACGCTGTACATGTGAGCGATGAGATCCAGCACCTTGTTGGAGTAGCCGATCTCGTTGTCGTACCAGGAGACCACCTTCACGAAGGTGTCGGTCAGGGCGATGCCGGCCTTGGCGTCGAAGATGGAAGTGCGGGTGTCGCCCAGGAAGTCGGAGGACACCACGTCCTCGTCGGTGTAGCCCAGGATGCCCTTCAGCTCACCCTCGGAGGCCTTCTTCATGGCGGCGCAGATCTCGTCGTACTTGGCGGGCTTGGCCAGGTTGACGGTCAGATCCACCACGGACACGTCCAGGGTGGGGACACGCATGGACATGCCGGTCAGCTTGCCGTTGAGCTCGGGGATGACCTTGCCCACGGCCTTGGCGGCGCCGGTGGAGGAGGGGATGATGTTGTAGGTGGCAGCGCGGCCGCCGCGCCAATCCTTCTTGGAGGGGCCGTCCACGGTCTTCTGGGTGGCGGTGACGGAGTGCACGGTGGTCATCAGGCCGTCGGTGATGCCGAACTTGTCGTGGAGGACCTTGGCGATGGGAGCCAGGCAGTTGGTGGTGCAGGAGGCGTTGGAGACGAAGGTCATGTCGGGGGTGTACTTGTCCAGGTTCACGCCGCAGACGAACATGGGGGTGTCGTCCTTGGAGGGGGCGGACATGACGACCTTCTTGGCGCCGGCGTCGATGTGGCCCTGAGCCTTCTCCTTGGTCAGGAACAGGCCGGTGGACTCCACCACGTACTCAGCGCCGATCTCGCCCCAGGGGATCTCGGAGGGGTTCATCTTGGCGTAGACCATCACCTTGTGGCCGTTGACGGTGATGGAGTTCTCGTCGTACTCGATGGTGCCGTCGAAGCGGCCGTGAATGGTGTCGTAGCGGAGCATATAGGCCATATAGTCAGGGGTCATGCCGGGGTCGTTGATGCCCACGAACTCCACGTCGGGGCGGGTCAGGCCGGCCCGGAACACCAGACGGCCGATTCTGCCGAAGCCATTGATACCAATTTTGATGCTCATAGCTGCATACTCTCCTTTAAAATATCGATGGGGCCCTGTTTCCCGTTCATTATAATGCAGGTCCACAATTTTAGCAAGAGGTATTTTAAAAGAAATTTCATTTGCTTTCGTTTGTAAGGAAAACCGGCTCTGATTTTTTCGACAAATTTCGACAGGACGCCTTGCCGTCGGGCCCAGGATTTGGTACACTGAAAAAAACGTTTCTTTCCCGCCGACGGCGCACACTATGGATGGTTCGCCGGACGGTGGCGGGGACGGAAGCGGGTCAGAGACCCGCGGGAGGGAGCTGAGCCTGTGGGCGGCGAGGATTGGAGTTTGAAGGTGTTTGACGGCTTTCCGGAGCCGGTGTTGATATTGCGGGCGGACCGGGTGGTCTACCGCAACCGGGCGGCGGCGGAGCGTTTTCCCGGCCTGAGCGCGGGGGGACCGCTGCCCCAGGCCCTGGCGGCGCTGCTGGGAGAGGCCCGGCCGCCGGCGGCGGCGGCCGGCGTGGTGGAGGGCTGGAGCTGTGCCGCGACCCTTCAGGCGGTGGGGGAGGACACCCTGGTGGTCCTGCGTGGCCGGGGGGAGGTTCCCCTTCGGCACGGCCTGGAGGGGCTGGCCCTCCAGCTCCGGCGGCAGAGCGCCGCCCTGGCGGCGGCCATCCAGCGGCTGGACCCCACCGAGGAGGTCCCCGACGAGACCCGGACCAAGCGCTACCTCTCGGTGGCCAACCAGGGCCTCTACCGCATCGTCCGCCTGGCCGACCATCTGGAGCTGGCAGGCGCCGGTACAGAGGACCAGTGGGAGCCCCGGAGCATGGACCTGGCGGGTCTGTGCCGGGAGACGGCGGAGGAGGTGGAGGGGCTGTGCCGCCTGAGCGGCTACCGCTTCACCTGGGAGCTGGAGACATCCGGGCTTCTCACCGTGGGCGACGACCGCCTGCTGCGGCGGATGCTGCTGTGCATGGTGTCCAACGCCATGAAGGCGGCGGGCCGGTCGGGACAGCTGGGGCTGAAGCTGGCCGTCCGGGGCGAGCGGGCGGTGGTGACGGTGTGGAACAGCGGCGCCCCCCTTGGAGAGGAGGACCTGGCCCGCTTCTTCGGCGGGGAGAGCGGCCTCTCCCTGGACCCCAAGCGGGGCCTGGGCCTGGGTCTGGAGGTGGTCCGGCGGACGGTGGAGCTCCACGGCGGCGCCGTCATGGCCGAGAGCCGGGACGGCGTGACGCAGTGCGCCGTCTCTCTGCCCATCCGCAAGCCGGAGGGGGGTGCTCCCCTCTGTACGCCCAGGGTGGATTACAGCGGCGGCTTTTCCCCGGCGCTGGTGGAGCTCTCCGACGTGCTGCCGCCGGAGATCTACAACTGCGAGGATCTGCAATAAAAAAGATCAGACGGGCGGGGCGTATCCCCGCCCGTCTCAGGCTGTCGAAAAAGTGGTGCCACGCAAAATAAGCCACGGGGGAAAAGTGTGAAAGGGGGGCGGTGAGCCCCCACTTTCGCGTGCAGTCAGGAACTTTTTCGATGAAATCGAAAAAGTCAGCAGCTTGTA